>NZ_JADEXH010000044.1:0-45764 GCF_015207205.1 Sphaerospermopsis sp. LEGE 08334
CAACCGCGCTAACTTAGGTATGGAAGTAATGCACGAGCGTAACGCTCACAACTTCCCCTTAGACTTAGCTGCTGGTGAAGTTGCTCCCGTTGCTTTGACTGCTCCTGCAATCAACGGTTAATTTGAATAAAACTCTGGGCTAGATAAAGAAACGCTCTCCAGAAATGGGGGGCGTTTTTTTTGTGTTTAATTTGTCAGAATCAGGATATCCAGGATTTAAGGATTTACAGGATGATGATATTTGTGATGGTTTACAACGATTTTCAGGTAAATAAACCATATTTTTAAATCTCACGCCAAGACGCAATCTCCGTCAGGAGATCCCGCAGGGTAGACGCAAAGGAAGAAAAGAAGAAAACAAGAAGGGTGTGGTACAAATACATAAAAACTGCTGTAGGTAAAATCTCTCAAACTTCTTGCCTTTGTGTCCTTTGCGTACTTTGCGGTTAGGTAAAAAAATTGAGATACTCTAACGATGAAATAGAAGTAATTTATTTTTGGGTAATATTTTGTTATACAGGTAAACGTCCGGTGATGAACATTTTATAACCTCCTGACATGAGAATTAATGATAGAAAAAATTGCCAGAGGCTTGTAGGATTAAGGATAGCTCGACTACTCATAAATACAAGAATAATTCCAGTAACTATGGGTATCCAGCCGAGATTTTTCATACTTCTGGGGAAGAATATTAAAATCATTACTCCTATCGTGAGTGCAAGTACGGAAGTATCTGCTGCTATTCCCCGCCACCAGTATGGATAAGCGTTTGTCGTAAAAATGATGTTTTGCCCAACTAGGTAGATACCTAATATCAGCAAACCAAAGCCGATAATTCTGAGTAAAAAGCCCATGATTATTTTAGTTAGCAAGTGTGGTTATAATTTAGCACACAGTATATTGATATATTCAGTATTGTTACATTAGTACAACAAGTTGTTTTGTCTGAATCAGGATTTCCAGGATTTCAGGATGTACAGGATGGGGATTTTATGAATAACAATGTAATTATTGATAGTAATTCAAGTTCTGAGATAGATTGGAAGTATCTGGAAGCATCCCAACAGTTGCAACTAGATAAACAAAATTATGGTGCTGATTATATTCATCTTTATATTGATGATATAGAAGGTGATTGGCTGGAAAATTGGGATTGGGAAGATGATTTAGCAGATTATATTGATGCTTTTTATCATCATTGTGAACAGGGAAATTATCAATTTGCTTTTGATACTTTAAATGCTTGTGATGATTTATTGAATCAGCCGGTAAATTATGAACAGGGTTTAGAGGTTTATGGTTATTTGGTGGAAAGGTTAGAGTTAGAATGTGCAAAACAGGCTGATATAAATAATCAAGAGATTTTTAAAGAAGCAAAAAAGCGTATTTTCATATTACAAAATAATGGACAAGGTGAAAATATGCCAGATTATGATATAATATCCAATTATTAGTAAACAAGGAAAAGTTATTTTATGTCCTATAAAGTTAGTATTGTGATTGAAAAAGATGAAGATGGATATTATGCTTATTGTCCTGAACTTCCTGGGTGTCAATCTGAAGGTGATTCATTAGACATATCCGAAAAAGAATCAAATTATGGTATAACAGGATAAAATCGTGTACCTACCCTGAGATTATGAGCAACATAGTTGAGTACATTCATAACAATCCTGAAGAATCACAACGGTTATTAGGGCTGCATTATGAACAGCTAAAACAACTGATAGAGAAAGCAATAGAGCTACATAATAATAAAAAAGAATTAGCAGAATCTAAAAAAGTCAGACTCATTCTGGGAGGAGGTGGACGCAAGCCAAAATTAACCCCAGAGTCGCAAATAATTTTAACATTAACATATTTACGTCATTTGACAACATTTCAGTTACTAGGTATTCAATTTGGCGTAAGTGAGACAACGGCAAATGACACATTTAACTATTGGTTTCCACTACTGGGAGAATTATTACCACCAAGTTTAATATCACAGGTAAAAAAAACTCCAACGACCACGAAATTGTGAAAGAACTGTTAACGGAGTTTGAGTTAATCGTGGATAGCTATTTTATATCACGGTTTGTAATTTGCATAATCAACATAGCCTTAACAATGCCAATCTCAATTTAAAATACATTTGGCAACCTGACAACTAATGTTATATTATATAAATGATTTACAACCATAAAATATATTAAAATATGTCTGTCATTGTATGTCATTCCATCAAGAAACTACTTGAACTATGGTAAAAATGAAATCTCAAAGAAAAGTGCTGTTATCTCATGGTGAAGATGGGTATTTTGTTGTCGAAGTACCCAGTTTACCCGGTTGTATTAGTCAGGGTAAAACTCGTGAGGAAGCTTTAGCTAATATTGAAGAAGCAATATCTCTCTATATTGAAGTTTTGCAAGATAGAGGTGAACCTGTTCCAGAAGATACGGTTGAGGTAGTATTAGTGTGAGTAAATTACCTATTATCTCAGGTTTAGAATGTGTGAAAGCATTACAAAAAATCGGCTTTGTTGTAGATAGACAAAGAGGAAGTCACATTATATTGGTTCGTGAAGAACCGAGAACTACAATATCTGTACCAGATCATAAAGAATTAGATAGGGGTACTTTGCGGGGAATTATTCGACAAGCGGGTTTAAGTGTAGATGAATTTATTGAATTATTGTGACACAGCAACAAAGGCATGATCTCTGGTGCAACTCCATGTAAAATACATAATTCAGACTGTATTTCCTCAACAACATGGGTAGCACATTTGGTCATCTTTTCCGAATCACGACATTTGGCGAATCTCACGGCGGCGGTGTGGGTGTTATCATTGATGGTTGTCCCCCACGACTGGAAATTTCCCCCGAAGAAATTCAATTTGAACTAGACAGAAGACGGCCAGGACAAAGTAAAATCACTACACCCCGCAAAGAAGCGGACACCTGTGAGATATTATCAGGAGTCTTTGAAGGTAAAACCCTGGGAACACCTATTTCTATCTTAGTCAGAAATAAAGATACCCGTTCCCAAGATTACGATGAAATGGCGCAAAAATACCGTCCTTCCCATGCAGATGCTACTTATGATGCAAAATATGGGTTTAGAAATTGGCAAGGTGGCGGCAGATCCTCAGCACGTGAGACAATAGGTAGGGTAGCTGCTGGTGCGATCGCCAAAAAAATTCTCCGTCAAGTTGCAGGTGTGGAAATTATCGCTTACGTTAAACGCATCAAAGACTTAGAAGGAACTGTTGATACAAACACTGTAACTTTAGAAGATGTAGAAAGTAACATCGTCCGTTGTCCCGATGGGGAAATTGCCAACCAAATGATAGAATTAATCGAAAAAACTGGTAGAGATGGTAACTCTATTGGTGGTATAGTTGAATGTGTAGTGAGAAACGTTCCCAAAGGATTAGGAGAACCGGTTTTTGATAAATTAGAAGCAGACTTAGCAAAAGCAGTCATGTCACTTCCTGCAAGTAAAGGTTTTGAAATAGGTTCAGGTTTTGACGGAACTTTGTTAACAGGTTTTGAACATAACGACGAATTTTATATTGATGAAAACGGAGAAATTAGAACAGTAACCAACCGTTCTGGAGGTATTCAAGGGGGAATTTCTAACGGCGAAAATATTATTATCAGAGTTGCTTTCAAACCAACTGCAACTATTAGAAAAGAACAAAAAACCGTCACCAAAGAAGGAGAAGAAACCTTATTAGCAGGAAAGGGAAGACATGATCCTTGTGTTTTACCCCGCGCTGTTCCTATGGTTGATGCGATGGTAGCTTTGGTTTTATGCGATCATCTATTAAGAAATCATGGACAGTGTAAATTATTATAAAATTTGAACGCAGATGAACGCGGATTAACGCTGATAAAATTGTCTATTTGTAGACTAAAAAATCCTACATATCTATTACTTATTATCCTGATTTATCTGCGTTTATCTGCGTTTATCTGCGTTTAATATTTACTGGAAAAATTTTCTATTAATAATTTATGCCCCACACTATCTTACCTCCTCCTTTAAAACCAGGTGATTTATTGCGCGTTATTGCTCCTAGTGGTGCGTTACGGGAGTTTGCAGCTTTTGAACAAAGTTTGGAAATTTGGCGATCGCATGGCTACAATATCCAAGTGAGCGACAATATAGAAAGTAGACATGGTTATCTTGCTGGTACTGATGATCACCGTCGTCAACAGTTAGCCACAGCATGGCATGATCCAGACTGTCGCGGTATTATCTGTGCTAGGGGTGGTTTTGGGAGTACCCGCATTTTGGAAAATTGGTCTTGGGAACAAAAAACAGCAGATCCGAAATGGTTGATCGGTTTTTCTGATATCACAGCCCTGCTTTGGAGTCTCTATAAGGCTGGTATTTCCGGTTTACATGGTCCCGTACTCACTACCTTGGTAAATGAGCCAGAATGGTCAATAAAACGACTATTTGATATTTTAGCAGGTGGGGCGATCGCACCTTTAAAGGGTAAGGGTTGGGGTGGTGGTACGGTGACGGGTGTGTTACTTCCTGGTAATCTGACAGTAGCTACCCATCTTTTGGGTACACCGCTTTTACCTAACCTTGATGGTGTAATTTTGGCGTTGGAGGATGTGACAGAACCACCCTATCGTATTGATAGGATGTTAACTCAATGGCGGTTAAGTGGTATGCTGTCTAAGGTTCGGGGTATTGCTTTGGGAGGGTTTACCAAGTGTGAAGCACCACCTAATATACCTAGTTTGACTATAGAGGAAGTTTTGCGCGATCGCCTCTCAAGCCTAAATATACCCATTGTTTCCGACTTACCCTTTGGTCATGATAGCCCTAATGCAGCTTTACCCGTTGGGGTACAAGCAACATTAGATGGAGAACAAGGAATATTAGATATTCATCTTAACTAACAAAAAATTTCCTTTATATCCACTTACGATAACAACGAGCCGTGGTATAGTAAGGATGGAAAACTTCCAAAAACTTACTCTGAATTGTTTTGAAAAAAGATTCTACTACTTGTGGATCATCCAAATGAAAAGGATATTCTTGATTAAAGCCTTTGAAAAAATGCCAATTAAGAATCGTCTTACCTTCAGGTTTCAAAACTCGATAAAATGAAAGTAATTGTTCGCAGGGATCTGACAAATGCTCTAAAACATCAAAAGAAATAATGGTATCAAAAGTCTCGTTTGACGGCATTTTTGAACAAAAAGATATTTTGTGACTCAGCCCCAACTGTTCGGCTCGATGACTAACAAAATCAAGGTTTATCGGGTTAATATCACAATATATCACTTGCTCAACTTGAGGACAAAGAGCCGCACAAATTGTATGAGTGCCAATACCACCACCAAAATCTAACAATCGTCCTTTGGCATTATCTGCAATTAGAAACAAGGTATTTTCAATATTTAGAGAACATTCTAAATGCCAAGCTCCCAATTCAAATAAATACATCTCTCCTACTTTGTCACGATAGAAATTAGTTGCTGTTTCCCAATCAAAATCTCTATGTCCTAACTCAGCTAATTTCTGCTGACCTGCGCTTAAATTTTTCTCAAGCGTTTCTGAATCTAAATGCAAAAATTCCTGTAAATGCTGTTTTAAGTTAAATGAATTCTGGTAATAATCACTTAAAAAATCAGGGAGTGCAACCTTAACCATAATTTAATATCTGACAGAGAATTAATTTGGATTGTAAGCACTTAACTGATATCATAATTTAGGCTAAAATGTAAAGTGAAAATAATGATAGATTCTTCATTCTATTTATATTTGATTCAAGGATTAAACAAATTATGGATAGTAACTTAATAATTGATGTTGGTGTTCACACAGGTCAGGATACAGAGTTTTACTTAAAAAAAGGCTTTCGAGTTATTGGTATTGAGGCTCATCCAGAAATTTATGAAACTGCAAAAAACCGACTCAAGTCATATATAGAAAGTGGTCAACTTACTCTTTTAAATATTGCCATATCACCCAAGGATGAGCCTATTACTTTTTATGCTAACTTAGACAGAAGTTTTTGGGGTACGATTTCACCTGATAGAGTTAAGGAGAGCGATCGCTCTTTTGGTACTCGTTCAGTGGAGATGACAGTCACAGGACGCAGATTTGAAAGCATTTTAGCAGAGTTTGGAGTTCCCTACTATTTGAAAATAGACATCGAAGGTTCTGATTTATTATGCGTCAAAGCATTACAGCAATTTGACACTAAACCACAGTTTATATCTATAGAATCCACCAAAGCTTCTTGGAGTGCTTTACTGGAAGAAATAGAGTTATTGAAGGAACTTGGTTATCAGAAATTTAAAGCTGTCAACCAAGCAAAAGTAACTCAACAAGTTGCTCCCTCACCACCACGAGAAGGTAAATATATTCCATATCAATTTGAATATGGTGCTAGTGGACTTTTTGGAGAAGAAACACCTGGTAATTGGCTATCAGAAAGTGAAGTAATCAAAGCATATAAAGGCATTTTTAGGAACTATAAAATATTTGGAGTTAATGGTATAATTTACCAATTTTATGCAGGCAAAATGCTTTTAGAATCACTAAACATCAAAGAACCTTGGTATGATACTCATGCTAGTTTGTAACTTTAGTGATTACCCTAATTACCTGATTTTCAATTGTTGAATTTATTGAATTTACCAAGCAAATATTAGTTTCCTATGACTCCTATCAACTTTGACCCTATTCCTGAAGTCTCTGTCGTCATCTGTACATACAATAGAGATACATATTTAGAAAATACTATTAATAGCGTGATCAATCAAACCTTCAAAGATTGGGAACTGATTATAGCTGATGATGGCAGTCAAGACCATACCTTTGATGTGGTTAATCATTATGTACAGAAATTTAATAATATTCGTTACTTAAAACATCAAAATAAAAAACAAAGTTATGCTAAAAATGCCGGAATTCAGGCATCATTTGGCAAATACATCACATTGTTAGATAGCGACGATTCCTATAAACCTAACCATTTAGAATCTCGCTTTGAATATATGAAAGCAAATCCAGAAATTGATTTAATTGAAGGTGGTTTTTTCAGTGAAGAGGAAATTATTGTTGCTGACTATTACCAACCAGGTAAATTAATTAATCTTAGAGAATGTGTGTTAGGTCCGACATTTTTTGGTAAAAGAAAAGTCTTTTTTGAACTGGGTGGTTTCAAGCATATTTCCTATGGTGAAGATACAGATTTTTGGGAAAGAGCAGAAAAAATATTTAAAACTCAAAAAATCACTAAACCAGAAACTTATGTTTACACACGAGCAGAAATCAGTGTGACTAAAAGTTTTTTAGCGACTCAGTAATGCTCCAGATTGATTGAGTTCAAATTAATTAATTAATTATTTTTACACTATCCAATCTTCCAGTGTTTACCCTAAATACCCCAGTAAAATGGTGAAATCTAATCAGCATATTTGTCATCTAGTTTTAAGTAATATTGGTGGAGTGCCTAGAACTGCAAATTCTCTAATTGATACTCAGTCTCAAGCTGGTTATAAAGTCTCGACAATAGTATTGACTGATTTAGATTCACAATGGATAGTTGATTTTAAAGCTGCTGAAAAAATCATAATTATGAAAGTTGCCGGCAGTTTATTTTATATTGGTGGAGCAATACATCAAATATGGATAGCTATAAAATTAAGTCAAGTAATTGCTGAATTAAAACCAGATATTATTGTTTGCCATACGGCATTTATCACCAAACTTTTTTATCTTTCTCAACTGATTCCAGGCAGTGTAAAAACTCCCTATATCAGCTATCTTCATACTGATTTTATCTCTGAATTACAGGCTGAAAGCAAAAACAAATCACTGATAGGAATATTGCAAAACTTATCTATACGTGTTGATAATTGGATTAGTTTGAGTAGTCTTCAACAAGCGAGTGGATTAGTATTTGTTTGTAAAAGTCTCTATGAAAGATTCTTGCATCTGGGATTAAATCCTCGTCACATGGCAATATGCTATAATCCCGCTATGCCCGATTCAAATAATCAGCCATTAAATTCTACCGCTGAGTCATGGTTAAAAAACCATAAATTAATTACTTTTGTATCTGCTGCTCGATTTCATCATCAAAAAGATCATCCAACTTTACTCAAAGCATTTGCTCAAGCTAGTCAGCATCATTCCAACATCCGATTAATTTTACTAGGAGATGGTAGTTTAGAAACAGAAATGCAAGAATTGGCAAATTATTTAAACATTAGTGATATTGTTCTGTTTGCAGGGACTGTTACTAATCCTAGAGCTTACTTTTTATTATGTAGAGCAGTAATCCTTGCTTCTCATTATGAAGGATTTGGTATGGTGCTTGTAGAAGCTGTAGCTAGTGGAGTAACCTTTATTGCTAGTGATTGTCCAGTTGGACCACGTGAAATTTCTGAAGTATTGAAATGTGGAACTTTAGTACCTCCAAATGATGTGGATGCTCTAGCAAAAGCAATTATTAATCATGTGGAAACTCCTAAAGAGATAATAGACCGTTCTGAGCAAATAGAAAGACTATTTAGTGAGTCTAGTTGTGCCAATAATTTAGAGATGTTAATCCAGAAAGCTTTTCAGAAAAAAATCTGATATAATCCTAAATATCTAGACATTACAATGCAATCTTAGTCCTATTTTGTAGTCAAAAAATGAATAAACAAAATGAAAAATAGATTATTATTTTTGGCAGTTAATTTTCTGCGAGATATTAATAAATTTGCGTTTTTAGGAATTATAATATTTTTTTGCCTGATTTGCTTATCGAGTTGTCAACCACTAGAAACTCAAAAAAATCAAGTCATTCACCTAACCCTATGGCAGTCAATAAATCCTCCTCAAAACCGGGAGTTATTTCAAAAACTTGTTAATAAATTTAATCAAACGCATCCAAATATTTACGTTGAATCCATCTTTCAACCTGAACCTCAATTACCGAAAATATTAACAGCATTTGTTGGTAATGCTTTGCCTGATATTTTATTTTTTTACCCAGAATATACAGGACAATTTGTAGAATTGGGAGCAATTAAACCTTTAGATGATTGGTTGGATAAATTTTCAATTAAGTCAGACATTAAGCCGAATCTAATCAAAGGAATGGAGATAAATGGTCATATTTGGTCTGTGCCAATGCACACCAGTAATATTGGGATTTTTTACAGACCCAAATTATTTGAATCTGCGGGAATTACAGAAATACCTAAAACTTGGGAAGAGTTAAGAGAAATTGCTAAAAAATTGACGATAGATAAAAATGGAGATCATCGTCCAGAACAGTATGGAATTTTACTTCCTTTAGGTAAAGGAGGATGGACGGTTTTTAGTTGGTTGCCGTTTTTGTTTGCTGCCCAAGGAGAAATTGTCACGGATAATTATCCAAGTTTAACTCATCCAGGTGCGATCGCTGCTTTAAAATTTTGGCAAGATATGATCGCAGATGGTTCAGTTATGCTTTCTGCTCCCGAACGAGGTTATGAAGAAGATGCTTTTCTTCAGGGTCGGGTAGCCATGCAAATTACTGGACCTTGGACATTAATCATGAAGTCTCAAGTAGATCATCAAGTCTTTCCTGTACCTGCTGGAATCATACCTGCAACAGTCACAGGTACTGCTAGTTTGTTTGTGATGAAAACTGCACCAGAAAGGGAAAAAGCCGCACTCACATTTTTAGAGTATGTCTTAAGTGAAGAATTCCAAACAGAATGGACTATAAAAACGGGTTTTTTACCAGTTACTTTTTCTGCTGCTCGTAGTCAAACTTACCAGCAATTTATTAATAAAAACCCATTACTGAAAGTATTTTTTGAACAGTTATCTGTAGCGCAGTCTGTACCTTCTATAGCTGGTTATAGTCGCATTGCTGATAGTTTAGGTAGAGCAATTGAAGCAACATTATTAGGAAAATCCTCCCCTGAAGTTGCTTTAAAACAAGCTCAGGAACGTTTAGAAGTAATTTGGGGTGAAAAATAGGTGCCTGGTGATTGGTGACTGGTGACTGGTGACTGGGGTGTTATCTGCTATATAAAACCTAGACAAAGCTAGACTTTACTTTCTACTTCAACGGGAGCATGGGAGCGGTTATCCCTCTGTAGACCTTCACGCTGTAGCCCAACGCGATTGTGTTCCAATTAAGTTTCTGAAAAAGACTACCACCATCATTGCTTGGTTTTCGCGTCGGCAATAGTCTCAATTCAATACTTGATATCACCGTATTATATATCAAGTAGTTGATTTTTTCCGGAAAATATATTGATTTTTGTCAATATAAGTATAGTTTTGTCTATGAAATTGTCAACTTAGGACAAGCTCCCCTACTTCCCCTACTTCGTCCTGAACTTCTGACTCCTGAACTCCTAAATTTTAACGTTTTATTAAGTTAAGTAAAGCAACTGTTAGACCTTTTAGGGTACGAGACTCAACCGCAATCCAGTGATGATAAGCTAAACAGTGAAATATAAAAGTGACTTAGGATGTAGTGTTAAATGGGTGTTTCCTCAACAGTTCCTCTCCTCCTTCGGGCTGCACGCGGTGAAAAAGTAGATCGTCCCCCTGTATGGATGATGCGACAAGCGGGGCGCTATATGAAAGCGTATCGGGACTTGCGGGAGAAATATCCTTCTTTTCGGGAACGCTCAGAAATTCCTGAAGTTGCGATCGAAGTTTCCCTGCAACCTTGGAAAGCTTTTCAACCCGATGGAGTAATTTTGTTTTCCGATATTGTCACCCCCTTACCTGGTATGGGGATCGACATGGATATTGCGGAAGGGAAGGGACCGATTATTTTTTCGCCCATTCGCACTCAAGCACAAATCGAAAAACTGCGTCCCCTAGATCCTGAAGCTGCTTTACCGTTTATTAAGACGATTTTGGGATCGTTACGCCAAGAAGTCGGCGATAAGTCAACGGTTTTGGGTTTTGTGGGCGCTCCTTGGACTTTGGCGGCCTATGCGGTGGAAGGTAAGGGTTCTAAAACCTATTCCATCATTAAAAACATGGCTTTCTCAGATCCCAAAATTCTGCATCAGCTATTAACTAAGTTAGCTGAATCCATTGCTGAATATGTGCGCTATCAAATTAATTGTGGCGCTCAAGTGGTGCAGATGTTTGATTCTTGGGCGGGACAGTTAAGCCCCCAAGATTATGATACCTTTGCTTTACCTTACCAAAAAATGGTGTTTGATTTGGTGAAAAAGACTCATCCTGACACACCGTTAATTTTGTTAGTGACAGGTAGTGCTGGACTTTTAGAAAGAATGGCTACCTCTGGTGCAGATATCCTCACCATTGACTGGACTGTGGATATGGCAGATGCACGCAGAAGACTGGGTAAGGACGTGAAAGTACAGGGTAATCTTGATCCGGGTGTGTTGTTTGGTTCTAAGGAATTTATCCGCGATCGCATTTTGGACACTGTTCGCAAAGCCGGCGACTGGGGACATATTCTTAATTTGGGACATGGTGTATTACCAGAAACACCAGAAGAAAATGTCGCTCATTTCTTTGAAACTGCCAAAAATCTCAACGCTTTGGTTTAGTTTCTGGTTTATTGGGTGGGTTTTTTACCCACCTAATTTTTAGGGAACGCAGATTAACGCGGATGAACGCGGATGAGGAAATTCAACAACAGTTAAATTTAAAGGAAAAGCTATGCAAGTTACTTTAGATATTCCTGAAGAGTTAGCCAATAAATTACAATTATTTGAAAATCAATTACCCCAGATTTTAGAATTAGGAATTAGAGAATTAAATGCTGCTTCTCAACCAGGTTTTTCAGGTATGGCAGAAGTATTAGAATTTTTGGCACAGTTACCAACATCCTCAGAAATTATTGCTTTACGTCCTTCGGAAGAATTACAAAACCAAATTACTAATTTATTAGAAAAAAATCGGAATCAAGGTTTAACTGCTGCTGAAGAAATGATTTGGGAACAATATCAATATTTAGAGCATTTAGTTAGGATAGCAAAAGCCAAAGCTTTATTGAAATTACAAGCAGGGGAATAAATAATCTGAATAAAAAAGTGGAATAGAACAATTTGACCTGCTATTGCCATTTTTCTATTAAATCGGATTCGGTGTATTCAGGAAGATGATCATTTTCTAAGTCTCTCATAGCTTGTTCTAAGGAAAACTCATTCCATTCTTCATTTTCTTTGTTGGTCAAAATCGGGATTAAGATTTTTTGAATTGTCCATTTTTCTTCTTCTATCAGTTCTAAAATAGTTTCTTTGATCAGGGCTTTTAGTTGTTGGGTTTCCATTTTTCACCTTTGGTTGATCATTCTTTCATTTTACCTTGTTTTTCATCTGTGGATCTGTTAGTGGGAGAGTGAGAACGAACCACAGAGACACAGAGAACACAGAGAGCAATTTCTGTTATTTTTTAGTAGGTTGACATTAATATCCTTTACATCTTTTAATCCTGGTTATCCTGATTCTGACTTTTTCGGTTTTGTGTACAAGTTTACGAGGGAACGAACCACGTTCTGCGAAGCAGTTCCCGAAGGGTAGACACGAAGAACACGAAGCAAGAGTAAAGAGAGAATTTTCTGTTATTTTTTAGTAGGTTAACAGTAATATCCTGTACATCCTTTAATCCTGGTTATCCTGATTCTGATTTAATATTTTTCTGTGAATCTTTAGATTTTACAGTTGACTGTTATGAACGCAAGATCAGAACTATGACAACTGCTTTCCAGTAATCATCTTGAGAATACAAACTAATAACTACTTTCCACCACCATATCGAACCTACGGAAAAAAAAGGAAGATGCGCTTTTGGTGCTTTTATGTCAAAGGTAATCTCGTTATCAGATAGTAAATTTTCTCCTTTTCTCCATCCTACCTTATCTATAAATTTATTCCAAATTTTGTGGTCGTAATTTGTTGTTCACCCCACACTTTCATAAATCTGCTTTTGTACAGAAAATCCAAAGCGCCCATTACTATTCTTTACCCATAAATTGTCTATAATGCTGATGTCTTCACTTGGAATATCAAGAACATTGTCTATGGTTAAATAACCCGGTATTCCCCGGTTAGCAAGCTTCAATATTATCCGTCTTGTTTCCTCATCTGCTTCTTTCCATTTCCCATCTGCTAATAATTTTTCTAGTTTTTTATACTGACTGGGTACAGTAACAGATGGTAAAGTAACAGATGGTTGAGGAATTTTCACAGTTGGTTGTAAATTAGAAATTTGATTTACAGGACTTAAATCATTAATCACTTCCTTAACAGATTGATAACGATGTTTAGCAATAGGACTTGCTAATTTTTCCAAAATCTTTCCTAATTTATTACTTACCACATTCCCATTTAAAAAATCTCTCCATACCCATTCCCCTTCCATTGGACTATATAAATCAAAGGGACTAACTCCCGTTAATAAATGCAAACAAGTTACCCCTAAACTATATAAATCACTAATAAATAAAGGTTTACCCATAGACTGTTCTGGGGCGCAATATTCAGCAGTTCCAATAATTGTTCCTGTAGCTGTGCGTTGGTGTGATTTAACTATTTTCGCTGCCCCAAAATCGACTAAAAATAACTTATTATCACTACTTAAAATAATATTTTCTGGTTTAATATCTCGGTGAATCACCTGTTTACTATGAACAAATTCCAATATTTGCAAAACTTCTATTAATAACTGTTTAACTTGCTGTTCCGAGAAAACACCATTATTATCTAACTCAGCTTGTAAAGTTTCACCTTTCACAAATTCCTGTACTAAATATTGACGATTATCATAAGTAAAATAAGCCATCAACTCAGGTATTTGCGGATGTTTACCCAACTCCTCTAAACGTTGTGCTTCCTGTGCAAATAACTGAGATGCTTTTTCAATACTATCCGTTCCCTGTGCTTGGGGTAAAAACTGTTTAATCACACAATAAGGTTTTGATGGTTTATCTTCATCAATAGCTAAAAAAGTTCTGCCAAAACCACCTTGACCTAAAATTGATAGAGGTATATATCTTTCCTTTAGCAGTAACTTATTACCGCACTTCTGACAAAATTGAAAACTATCAGGATTAGAAAAAAGACAGTCAGGATTAAGACATTGACGCATAGACTCAAAACCAACACACTGTTATAATTTTACCCTAATTAATCAAACCCCACGCAAAATCTCTCAAAACCTCAGATTCCCAACTTCTTGAAGAAGTCGGGGATCTATCTGCTCAAATCATGCTATAATTATACACCGTTATCAAAAATACCCAAAAACCCAACATCAATGACTAAACAAAGAATATTAATCACAGGTGCAAGCGGCTGTATCGGTCATTATATCAGCGAAACATTAATCAAAAACACAGAACACGAATTATATTTATTAGTTAGAAACCCCAACAAACTACAAATTAACACCACAGCACGTCCAGGAGTCACAATTTTACAAGGTGATATGCTGGAAATTAACAAATTTTCCAACTTATTAAAAACCATAGACACCGCAGTTTTAACCGCCACTTCTTGGGGTGGAGATAACATTTTTGATATTAATGTCAACAAAACCATAGAATTAATGAACCTGTTAAACCCGGAAAGATGTCAACAGGTAATTTATTTTTCAACTGCTAGTGTTTTAAATCACGAAAATCAACCATTAAAAGAAGCAGGAGAAATAGGAACAGATTATATTAGTTCTAAATATGATTGTTTACATAAAATTGAACATTTAGAGATTTTCCCGAAAATTACTACCGTTTTTCCTACTTTGGTTTTAGGTGGAGATAATCAAAAACCCTATTCTCATTTAACATCAGGTATTCCTGAAGTTACCAAATATATTAATATCATTCGTTTTTTACAAGCTGATGGTAGTTTTCATTTTATTCATGGTCAAGATATTGCTACAGTTATCCAGTATTTAATTGATTTTCCACCACAAACAGGAGATCCGAGAAGATTTGTTTTAGGTCAATCTGGGTTAACAGTAAATCAAGCAATTGAAGAAGTTTGTCAATATTTAAATAAAAAGATTTATTTCCGCATTCCTTTATCTTTGGGTTTAGCGAATGTGATTATTAAAATATTTAGGATTCAAATGGCAGCTTGGGATAGATTTTGTATGAATTATCGGCATTTTACCTATTCTAATGCTATCAATCCCGCGAGTTTTGATTTATCAAATTACTGTGCAACTATGAAGGATGTTTTAAGAATTAGTGGGGTGAAAGGTGGGAAATAAATATGTGAGAAGTTATGAGGATGAAATAGGGCGATCGCCTGGTAATTTACAGCAGTTTTCATATCTTTAGACCACAGTAAGGGCGAAGCATTCGGATGATAGTCTTAGGTAAAAACCGATAATTAATTGTCCGAATGCTTCACCCCTACATTGTTGACGCGAAACCTAAATCAAAATGTGGTTTATTTACCTGAAAATAGCTGTAAAAGGCAAGGCAAAAGTATATGGACAATTATTCAGGAAGTTGTTTTTTCAAACTTTCCAAAGCAGACCAACGTCTATCAACCTGCTTTTCACCACCAGCAGCAGTATTATCTAGAATACCCGGACAATTGCGATCGCACAACTGACGCTGAGGAATAGCTAAACACATTTGCTCATACAGCCATTCACTAGGATAAAAATAACCATCAGGTGAAAGCGTTTCCACTAAATCTTCTATAGCAACTTCCCTTTCTAATGGTAAATCTTCAACTTGATTAGCATTAGCATCTAACCAAATAATTTCTTTAGTATTAACAGCCAAACGTTGATTATATTGCTGCAAACAGCGGTTACAGGTACAAGTAATAATTGATTCTGCCTGCCCAGAAACTTCTAAATAATTACCCTGATGCTGGATGCGGATAGTTCCACGCACAGGGGTTAAAGTTTCCAGTCCAGGCAGAGACTCGTTAACTTGAATTTCCTCTGTCCGCTCCAGGGCTTTGGTTAGCTGCGGAATAAAAATAGCGTCCATTATGATTAGTGAGATATCCTCACGAAAAATTATGGTTAATGATCAGCAAAATTGCTGATAGCTGATATAAGAATTCAGGAGTCAGGAGGAGGCAGTGCGGTGGACGGGTTCCCCGGCATAAAGCAACTGCCGTTCAGGAGTAAGAATGTTTGATAAATTGCTAAATTATCAAATAGCGAGTTTAGGCGCAAGCTTTAAAAAGCTGACTGCTGACTGCTGATAGCTGAATACTTATCTTTGATTTTAGCTTTAATAGCCGGGATCTGTGGGTGGTTCAGTGGCAGGACGAACTACTAAATTACGATGGGGTTCTTTACCACGGCTAAAGGTTTCCAAATCAGGAAATTCCTTTAAAAAGCTGTGAACTTGTCGCCTTTCCGCTGAACTGAGGGATCTAATTTCTACCTCACGTCCAGAAAAACGCACTTCTTGAGCCGCAGTTCTAGCTAAAGCAGTTATTTCCGCTTGTCGTCTGACACGGTAGCCATTCAACTCAATGGTATAAGATGTCTGCTCATGTTCTGGCTGATGTAAATTTAGTACCGAATTAGCTAGATACTGCATAGCATCTAACACAGAACCACCAGCACCAATCAAAACTTTGATTTGTTCTGGCATCAAATTCGATTCATCAATAGTCAACCAATAGCTATCAGGTTCTTGAGAAACTGCCCCCAGAGTAGGAGCAGCCTCTAAATTACCCTTAACATTAGTAGAGATTCCAGTAAGTTGCAGCAATTGTGTTAACCATTCTTCACCACGCTGCATAGAAATTTCACTCATAATTAGCCTGTAGCCTTTTTCTTGGAACTTTTTGGTTCAAAGGGCAAAGCTTTAACCTCTACAGTTGCCGCTTGTTGTTCCTTTTCCTGGATAGCTACAATTTTTTGCAGTTCCTCTGGTAGAGGTTCGCGGGAAAGAATGTAGGTTTGCAAAGTTTGGAAAACGTTACCAATTACCATGTACATGAGTACACCAGCGGGTAGCGGGAAGAACAAAAACATTCCCGAAAAAATCACAGGTGTAATTTTATTAACTGTATCCTGTTGTGGATTACCACCACTGGAATTTTGCCCAGAAAGCATTTGGCTAAAGTACAAGCTGATGCCAAAGAAGACTATCATGCCGACAATATCCCAGTGAACTACACCATCTGGATCTATTGCCCCTACCCTACCTAAAGCATCAATAAACAGAAATCCTTTATCTGCTGCCAGTCCGGGAATTGTGCCTTGAATTGTCACATCTCCAGGTTGTAAGGCTTCTATGTTGCCTTCGGCATCAATTTTAACTCTATCTTCTCCTTTGGTTATTTTCCATTCAGGAGTTAATTTAGTTTCTGGATGTTCTGCTAGGAGTGCATCAAAGGGTTTGCCCTCCATTGTTTGATATTGAATCTTTGTCTTTTCTCCCACCGCTAACTTATTACCACCGGGAAGAATAGCGGTAATTTTGGTGTGATCCCCATCAGCAATGTAGATGTTTTGGGGAGGAGTTGCAAAGGCTTGGGGTTGAATGCGTTCTATTTGTTCGGATGGAAAGATTTGCAAGTTAAGGGAGTAGTTCACACCTGCAAATGGTGAACCCCGCAAAGTGGCAAACAGTGCTAGTAAAACTGGCATCTGTAACAGCAGGGGCAAACATCCAGCTAAGGGGTTGCCAAACTCTTTCTGAACATTCACCATTTCCTCTTGCTGCTTTTGCGGATCGTCTTTATAGCGTTCTTTAACTTCCGCCATCCGCTTTTGCATGAGAGGTTGCACTATTCGCATTCGGCGCATACTGCGAATAGAACCTGCACTCAGGGGATAGAGTGCAAACCTAATGATTAATGTTAAGGCAACGATCGCCAATCCATAGCTAGGAAAAAAACCATAGAAAAAGTCTATGATTGGCAGCATTACGTTGTTCGAGAGAAACCCGATACCAAAATCCATTATTCTAAATCCAACCCAAGGTACTTTGACATACTCCCTGCCCTAAAAGGGCAAGGATTCTGGGTTTAAACAACAGTTGCGGATTAAGTCCGTCTTACACTATCTCGCCCAACAGACAATGCCTTGCCTGTTTCCAGTATTGTATCAAAAAGCCGTCCTGGAAGGACGGAGAACCTCAAACCCAGGTTTTCGGTAAACTGAACTAAATCTAATTTATCTAAATCGTGATTTATTAGCGACTATCATTGACTACGGATAGCCGCACAATGGTGATTGGGGATTCTATTTTGGATTTTGGATTTTGGATTTTGGATTATTTTTCTTAACTTCAATCTCAAATCTAAAATCTAAAATCTAAAATTTCCCTGCCTCCTGCCTACTTTTGAGCAGCAGTATATTGGGGATTTTTAGCGGCGACTTTCTCACTTATATAATCATAAGTTTCCCGAAAATTGGGAATAGCCCGTATTTCTAACCGACTACCGTTTTTCAGGGTTAGTACCATATCTCCCCATAAACCTATGCCACGGGGAACTTTTACTACTTTGACTATTTCTGAGTAAATTACGTCGGTGCGATCGCGTCCTAGCCAACCACCCATGACAGCAACTCGCCGATCAGTGATTTTAAAACGTAACCATAACGCTCTAACTATCGCTCCAATAGTTAATGGTAAACCCACAACTGTTATCCCAATCAATAAATTGAGAATCAAATCCCCAATATGGGGACCACCTTCATAATAAACTTCTTCACGAATACCCATTTATTACCTCTGCTTTTACCAACAACTGCTCTAATTCTTGCAGAAATTGTTGGCTTACGCACTCAGATTCTGCTGTCTTTGGCTTGACAATCACTACCAATCGCCATCCAGGTGATAACTTAGGCAATATTTGAGACAATGCGGCTGTAATTTGCCGTTTAATCCGATTGCGAACTACTGCTCTTTTACTGACTTTGGTGCTAATGGAAACGCCAATTTTTGTACTAGCTAAATCTTGACATTTAGTTAATTTTATGGTAACAGCGTCATTATCACTAGAAGATTTTTGTGGACGTGACGGTTTTAAAGCTCTCAAAGTGAAATGAGAGCTATGACACCGAATTCCTTCCCGGAAAACCGCCTGGAAATCCTTGCGGGATTTTAATCTATATGCTTTGGGCAAAGCCACAGCTTCTCTATTTGCTGGATGCCTAAACGCTTAAACGATGACGACCTTTTTTTCTTCTGGCTCGGATTACTCTTCTGCCAGTTGGGCTTTGCATTCTAGCACGAAAACCAGAGGTTCTCTTTCTCTTCCGACAAGTTCCACCCAATGTTCTTTGCATTTCTTTCTCCTTTTAGGCGATTTTTATAAAAAGTCACAATCTGTTATCTTACCACTTTACAGGCAATAAGAGTATATTTCTGGATACAGTTTCTAGTGATTGGTGATTGGTGACTGGTGATTGGGAAAATACAAATAATTTGCTACCTGTTCCCTGTTCCCTGTTCCCTATTCCCTTGTTAATTGATGCTGATGAGCCAAGTACCTAAGTAGCGCAACATGGGTACATCTCCAGGGGAGAGGACTTGACAGTTAAAATAGAACATTCCCCCAAAGGCAGGATTTTGTACGTTGGATAGCACTAACTCAACGTTACTACCTGCTGGTACTGGTTCTTCGGGAAATATCTCTATTATCCGTCCTTCTTTATTCCATTTAACTTCACTTAAAGGAACACTTTTTCCTTTGACTCTGACTTCAACTGCTTTTGGATCAAAACTGCCTTTGTAATAATTAGGGTAGGTAATCGCAAATTGAGCAACTGCCAATTTCATTCTTTTGGCGGGTAGTCTGAGTATATATCTATCCGTGGCGTTGGTTTGTCCACCAAAATCTAAACGGAAGGGTAGTTGATTTTCTCCCTTAATACCGCTAAATAGTGTAAAACCTTGTTGTGCCAAACTGACAGCCGGAAAAGTCGTTAATAAACAACCAGTTACAGCTAAAGCAGAAAGTAAACGTCGCATAGTTAGGCTTCCTCTAAATAAATATTATTTCTGAATTCTCTGTAATCTTCAGTAACAGTCTTGTTAGTATTCTTAACTAAACTTTACTACTTTATACTTAATCATAGACGAAAAATGAAAATAAAAGTGCCAAAAGTACATTTTTACTCTGAAGATGTGACAATCAGGCAAAAATAAGGCTTAATCCTATGGTGTGGGATGTGGGGTGTAAAGTTTTTCTTTGTTTGTGTTGCAGATTGTATACAGATGTTGAGTAAACTAACATTTTTTTGATAAAAGTTGAAAAAAGTTTTTGCCGATCGCTCATTAAATTACAATCAATCAATTGTTGAGACTCAACCTTTGTATATTCTGAATCCTGACAAAATCGTGCAGTTAAGTAGAAAATATCAAACTTACCCAATTTAAGTATGGCAGAAAGTAGAAATTAAATTGCACAATCCCGAAAATAATCTGAAGACATAGATATAACATCAAAAAATGCACATAAGATGTGCAGTAACCACAACAGTTGAGAACCATCTGGATCATATTTGCCAATAGCAAAAATGCTTTACACAAGGGTTTAAGACAAAGTTCATGGTTCATGTTGCATTAGCTGTATCAGTTTATTAAAGACGTACATCAATAAATAGCTAAAAATAGCTAACAAATATTAAGTATTTATCTCTAGGAGATTGCATGAAAATAGCAGTAGCTAAAGAAATAGAAGTTTGTGAACGTCGGGTATCATTAATTCCTGACATTGTAGCCAAATTAATCAAACAAGGATTAGAAATTTATGTAGAAACTGGTGCGGGAGAAAAAGCATTTTTTACTGACGCTGACTATGAAGCAGCAGGAGCTAAAATTATCAGTGATCCTGCCACATTATGGGGTGAAGCGGACATAATGTTAAAAGTCAGTCCACCCCAAGAAAGAGAAGATGGACGCTCAGAAATAGACTTACTCAAATCAGGATCAGTATTAATCAGCTTTCTCAATCCATTAGGAAATCCCCAAATAGCGCAAAAATTAGCACAACGGCAAATTACAGCTTTAAGTATGGAATTAATCCCCCGTACTACCAGAGCGCAAAGCATGGATGCCTTATCTTCCCAAGCATCTTTGGCAGGGTATAAAACTGTACTTTTGGCGGCAGCGGCTTTACCAAAATATTTTCCGATGTTAACCACTGCTGCGGGTACTATTGCCCCTGCTAAAGTATTTATTATGGGTGCGGGAGTTGCGGGTTTACAGGCGATCGCCACAGCCCGTAGACTAGGAGCAGTAGTAGAGGCTTTTGATATTCGTCCAGCAGTCAAAGAAGAAGTACAAAGCTTAGGGGCGAAATTCGTCGAAGTTAAACTCGAAGAAGAAACCGTTGCAGCAGGTGGTTACGCAAAGGAAATATCAGAAGACAGCAAAAAACGCACCCAAGAATTAGTTGCTACCCACGTCAAAAATTCCGATGTAGTCATTACCACCGCCCAAGTACCAGGAAGAAAAGCACCCATCCTAGTTACAGAAGAGATGGTAAAAGCAATGAAACCCGGTTCAGTCATTGTAGACTTAGCCGCAGAACAGGGTGGAAACTGTGCTTGTACCGCACCGGGTAAAGATATTGTTTGGAACGGTGTAACGATTATTGGACCAATTAATTTACCTTCATCCATGCCAGTACACGCTAGTCAACTTTATTCTAAAAATATTACTGCTTTGATGCAGTTGTTGATTAAAGATAAGGCGTTACAGGTTAATTTTGCGGATGATATTGTTGATGCGGCTTGTGTTACTTATGGTGGTGAAATTAGGAATCAACGAGTTAAGGATGCTTTGCAAGCTGTTGTGGTTTAGTTTTGAGAATTTTTTGGAGAAACGAACCACGAAGGCACGAAGAACACGAAGAGAAGAAAGTTAAAGAGAGATTTTCCGTTTGTTCTCTAAATTCTCTCTGCGCCTCTGCGTCTCTGCGTGAGCTAACAATTTAACATCTTAAATTAACATGAATGAAACTTTACTAGCGGCTTTATTTGTGCTTGTTTTGGCTTCTTTTATCGGCTTTGAAGTCATTAACAAAGTTCCCCCGACTCTTCACACTCCTTTGATGTCGGGTTCTAATGCTATCTCTGGCATTTCGGTAATAGGTGCAATTCTCGCTGCGGGTGAGAGAAACACCAATTTATCAGTAATTTTGGGTTTAATTGCGGTGATATTGGCAATGGTTAACGTTGTCGGTGGTTTTTTGGTGACAGACAGAATGCTGCAAATGTTTAAAAAGAAGGATGTTAAAGCATGAATACTTTTATCCCTACTGGGATTCAGCTAACTTATTTATTAGCTGCATCATTATTTATCTTTGGTTTAAAAAAGCTCGGTTCTCCGGCAACTGCACGCAATGGTAATGTTATTGCTGCGGTGGGAATGTTGTTAGCTGTGGTTGCCACTTTATTAGATCAGCACGTATTAAATTACGAGATGATTTTAATAGGTTTGGTAATTGGTTCAGTTATTGGGGCTGTGGCAGCTTACAAAGTGCAAATGACCCAAATGCCCCAAATGGTAGGTTTACTCAATGGTTTGGGTGGTGCATCTTCCGCACTGATCGCTGTAGCTGAGTTTTGGCGTTTATTGGGAAGTTCTCAACCTATCCCCCTCGCTGTCAACATCTCTATGTTATTGGATGTGTTGATCGGTGGTGTGACGTTAACCGGTAGTTTTCTTGCTTTTGCTAAGTTGCAAGGTTTGGTTAGTGGTACTCCTATTACCTTTCCTTTGCAGCAACCTTTTAACCTCTTGCTGTTGGGTTCTTATTTAGCCGGAAGTGCTTATTTAATCATCTCACCGGATAGTTTACCGATATTTTTAGCAGTGGTAGCGGTTTCCTTGGTGTTGGGGGTGATGTTTGTATTACCCATTGGTGGCGGTGATATGCCAGTGGTGATTTCGCTGTTAAACTCCTTATCAGGAGTTGCTGCGGCGGCTGCGGGTTTTGTGGTGATGAACAATATGTTAATCATCGCTGGCGCTTTGGTGGGTGCTTCTGGTTTAATCCTTACTGAAATTATGTGTAAGGCAATGAACCGTTCTTTGTTCAGTGTGTTATTTAGTGCTTTTGGTTCTGTGACTACTGCTAGTGGTGGAGGTGCTGCGGGTACAAGTAATCAAACTGTTCGCAGTATTGACGCTGAAGAAGGGGCGATGATGTTAGGTTATGCTCGTTCTGTGGTGATTGTACCAGGTTATGGGATGGCAGTTGCTCAAGCACAGCATAGCGTCCGCGAGTTGGCGGATCAGTTAGAGCGTATGGGTGTAGATGTGAAATATGCGATACATCCGGTTGCGGGGAGAATGCCGGGACACATGAATGTATTATTGGCGGAGGCTAATGTGGCTTATACGCAGTTGTATGATATGGAGGACATTAATCCCCAGTTTGAACAGGCTGATGTAGCGTTAGTAATTGGTGCTAATGATGTGGTCAATCCGGCGGCGCGTAGTGATGCGAATAGTCCGATTTATGGAATGCCGATTTTAGAGGTTGATCGGGCGAAGCAAACTATTGTGATTAAGCGGGGGATGAGTGCTGGTTTTGCTGGTGTTGATAATGAGTTGTTTTATAAGGATAAGACGACTATGTTGTTTGGTAGTGCTAAGGATATGGTGGCTAAGTTGGTTAGTGAAGTGAAGCAGCTTTAGGTTAATTGTAGGGGTGTAGTTTGTGAACTATGCCCTTTTTTTTCTCACGCAGAGACGCAGAGGCGCAAAGAAGAAGTAAGATAAGAGTTTTATGAGAAAGTTATCAATTTTAATAATCTTCATCAAGACGGTTTAAAAATTCTTTCCATCTATATTGAAGTGCTGACTGACTAGGTTTATATTGAGAGCATCTTAGTTTTATACCTTCTAATGTCTGATAACCAGTTTTTAGAACTTTTGGATGAAACTTTACTTCTAGAGATTCTGGATTAATACCTAATAAATTCAAATCAAATAAAGTATGTAAGTCTGCACGTAATAGAAGTCCATTATCTGGATGATTATCATCAGTACCACGATAGGGTGATATATGAGCAGCTTCTAAAACATCTAGTAATTTTAATCCTGTAATCATACATTGATTGCCATAGCGTTGACGTAATAAGTCTCTAAATTGAGATTGTCCACGACGTTCTTTAATTTGACGAAATACCTTTTCACGTCTATCTTCCGGTAAAATTATATATTCAGAACTTTCATCACCTTTAATATATTCAGAATCATTGTTGTCATTAATTAATTTAGCAACCGTAGGAGCATTTTTAAGTAAGATTGATTGAATTTCCTGGAAATTAATTTCTGCAATAGAAAATTGTACATTGTCCATGATAGACTTTTTTAATATATCTATACTAATAGCCCCTTCTGTTACTATGAATGTATTACCAAAATAAGCATTAAATCTTTTGACGGGTTTATTTTCAGTTATAGGTTTATCAAAAGTATAACGACAATTGTTGCAATAAAAAGTAGGTCGTTTTTTGATTCTTCTCTTTATTGAAGTATTTTTGCATGAAGGACAACGTGATAGTTCTTTCGATCCGTCATAACTTGTAATTGATTCAATTCTAGCAATACCAAGAAGTTGCTCTTTATCTTGCAATAAAGCTAAATCACCTTCAGCGACTTGTTTACAATTAGGTACTTCATTATCATACTGATATATCTTGGAAATTTCATCTTTATAACCAAGATTGCCAGCGTGTTGTCGCTCATCACCAAAACTTTTAAGTAACCACACTTTAGGTTTTCTGTCTTTAGAAATTAATTTGCTCATTTGGAAACTCTTGATAGCGGTTATTATTAGTGTTCCCAAAATCAGACAAAATCTAACATTATTAAATAAATTTGCATCTTCTTAGGCTATAAATGAAATTACTTAAAGTGTTGTCCTCTTCTCTTCTTCCTTCGTGTTCTTCGCTTCTTCGTGGTTCGTTAAAAAAGGATGCTGGGGAAAATGAGCGATCCTTTGTGTCTTTGCTCCTTTGCGACTTTGCGCGAAACTCTCCGCGTTCTCTGCGTCTCTGCGTGAGATAAAAAAAGGATGTTGGGAAGTGGAGGGAGTGCGTTAGCGAAGCTTACCGAAGGTATCGCTTTTTGGGAGGTTGAGGAGATGCGTTAGCGAAGCTTACCGAAGGTATCGCTTTTTGGGAGGTTGAGGAGATGCGTTAGCGAAGCTTACCGAAGGTATCGCTTTTTGGGAGGTTGAGGAGATGCGATCGCTCTTAGCTTTGCGTCTTTGCGTCTTTGCGTGAGATAAAAAAAGATGTTGGGAACTTGGAGAGAGTGCGATCGCTGTTGGGGGAAGTTGAAAGAATGCGATCGCTTTTTGGGAAGTTGAGGAGGTGCGTTAGCGAAGCTTACCGAAGGTATCGCTGTTTGGGGAGTTGAAGGGGTGCGATCGCTGTTTGGGAGGTTGGAGGGGTGCGATCGCTGTTTGGAAAGTTGAGGGGGTGCGATCGCTTTTTAGGGAAGTTGAAGAGGTGCGATCGCTGTTTAGGAGGTTTAGGGGGTGCGTTAGCGAAGCGCACCGAAGGTATCGCTCTACCAAAACAATAAAAACCTCAATCAGATATTGACAATTAACAAATCAGAAGATAATATGAAGGTAGGCATAGCCTGGGGGTAGTCGTATGACTGCCGCATCATAAACCGCTCACGTAGCGGTTTTGTTGTTTTTATGGGCTATCAAAGCAATAATACTTAATTCCTAAAGTAGTAACTTGATCCTGTTGTAACCTACAATCCACAAGTAAATTAGCATTTTTAAGGGCTAAAAACGCTTGATTATCAGGACTATCTTTACTACGCACAACTGGATACAAACATAAATCAGCAATTTGCATAACAGAACTAGCTTTTGTTTTGCTGTCTATTCCTCTTAATAATTTTGATAAATCATCAGCAGATAAAGGTGAATATTTATCAGATGTTGTAACATTAAAAGGTTGACCTTTAGCTCTTAAATCGTAAAAATATTGTTTTAGTAGATTATCTTCATTTTTACCTGCTGCTTCAAAATAAACCATTAAACTACCATTATTAATAGCTGCATATTTAGCACTACGTTCTATTAAAATAGAAAAGGCACTTTTCATCATTTCCCAAGTATTTTCACCATACTTTTCTAAATACCGATTGAGATATCCTTGACGAGAGATAACACAAGCATGAACAACCATAGGAAAACTAACTATCGTTTGTGTTAAATCTTCCAAAAATTGCTGCTGTTCAACCTTAGATAATTTACCTAACCAAGCAAATCCTTTTTTCTTAGAGCGTATTTCGTTACCATGTAAAGGTTGTTCTTGACTAATATTCCAACGATTTTTAAAATCTAGTACCAATTGATTAATAATTTGTTCATCACTTCTTTTAATTAAAACTCCGCCCATTGCAAAAACAGGACATTCATCTTTAGGATTTGGTTTTGCACTACCAGATTCATCAATATATATAGCAAATTCAATATTATCTTGTTGATTCATTTTCTAATTCTGTTACATTTAATAAATTGCCTAATAGTATTACATATTTCATGACAAAAAGGGATACTTGACTGGAAAATGTAAAATTCGCTCTCTCTTCTTCCTTCGTGTCTTCGTGGTTCGTTAAAAAAGGATGTTGGGAAGTTGAAGGGATGCGTTAGCGAAGCTTACCGAAGGTATCGCTGTTTGGGAAGTTGAGGAAGTGCGTTAGCGAAGCTTACCGAAGGTATCGCTTTTTGGGAAGTTGAAGAGGTGCGATCGCTATGATTAAACAACACTACGTGGATCAACAACTACAATATCCGAAAAACGCTTAAAATCATCAATATTAAATGTTAATAAATGGGTGATATTATGAGCTAACATAGCTGCTACTAAACGAGCATCATGTACCTGTTTTCCCATCACTTGATATTGAATAACCAGAGATTCCCACTCAGTAAAAGTTTGTGGTGTATCCAATTCCAATATAAATATCTTTTTCAGTTTTTCGCTTTCTTCTTCAGCTTGATTGATAGATAAACCTAACCCATTTTTATCAAGAGGTCTTGTAGAAACAGCCCAAAATTCAATTATATTTTGTGGAATAATACATAAAAATTCACCTTGTTTTTTGAGCGTTAAAATTGCCCTTTGAGTATCAAGGTGCATAGGACTATTTTTTTGTACTAAACGCAGTAAAATATTAGTATCTACCAGATATTTCATAACATTTCATCTTCTCTGGTATAAATACTATCTCTACTAATAGCTGCATCTGAAAGTGGTGGTGCTACAGCAAAAGCAGGACTATTGATTAAATTCATAAGTGCTGTTTCCCAATCTTCCTCAGTTGTGACTTGAGAAAAAGATTTTTCTTCTTGATTTTTCAAACTATCTTCAATTAAAGATTCAAGATAAGATTCAATTGATAAACCTTGTTTAGTAGCTTGGGTAATCAGACGAGCTTCTATTTCTGGTTTCAATTGTAGTTGTATAGTTTTATATTGTTTCATATTCGTAGATTCTAGTTAATTAATATCAAGTAAAGCTGATGATTAACTTGATATATTAAAATTATATCAGATTTAAACACCGAAGGTATCACTTTTTGGGAGGTTGAGGAGGTGCGTTAGCGTTCGCGCAGCGTCTCGAAGAGATAGCTTACCGAAGGTATCGCTGTTTGGGAGTTGAGAGGGTGCGTTAGCGTTCGCGCAGCGTCTCGAAGAGATAGCTTACCGAAGGTATCGCTTTTGGGGAAGTTGAGGAGGGGCGATCGCTCTTTCTCTGTGTTCTCTGTGTCTCTGTGGTTCGTTAAAAAAAGAATGTTTGGGGAGTTGAAGGGAGTGCGTTAGCGAAGCTTACCGAAGGTATCGCTATATAGTGATAAACTATGATAATTGATCTATACTTAAAGTATGCCCAAACTAGACATTATTCATAACGTTGTTAAAAATGCACTAATCAAAGATGGTTGGATAATTACAGATGATCCTTACTTAATTCAATATAGAACAACAACACTATATGCTGATCTTGATGCTGAACGTCCCATAGCAATTGAAAAATCAGGACAAAAACTGGTAGTTGAAGTCAAAAGTTTTATTGGTACATCAAAGATACAAGATTTAAAAGAAGCTCTCGGCCAATATGATATCTATCTTTACCTATTAGAAGCAACCGCACCAGACCGTAAACTCTATATTGCCATTAGTGAAACTGCATATAAAAGTTTTTTCACACAGGATATTATTCAACTAATTCTTAACCGACATCAACTTCCATTAATTGTTGTAGATATAGAAACAGAGGAAATTAAACAATGGATAAATTAACAGATTACCCCAAAATCATCAAACAAATTTTAAAGGGATATGTAGAATTATCTCAGAGTCATCCCCAAAAAGATATAGAAACATTCTTAATTAGCGATGACGAAAAAGGTCATTATATTTGGATGAATCTTGGTTGGCAAAATGGTGAAAGAATTACAGGAATAACTGTTTATGTTCGCCTACATAATGGTAAATTTTGGATAGAAGAAGATTGGACAGAAGAAGGTATTGCTACTGATTTAGTTCGCGTTGGTGTTCCTAAAGAAGATATTGTTTTAGCTTTTCATGAACCGAAAATGCGGGAATATACAAATTTTGCAGTTGCTTAGTTTAGTTATTTCTTACTTTGCTTGAAACAAAAACAAAACAGCAATATTTGGGAAGATGTGCGATTCCTACGTAACATTTTGCGATAGCGAAGCGCGACATAGGAATCGCTCTCACATTTTAAATTTCTCTCCATTCCCTAGCATCAATAAAAAATAGAAAGATGCTTTTTATTACTCGTGGCAATAATTACTTCATGACCATAATTAGCTACTAAAATAGATTGAGCAGCTAAAATAACATCACCATCTAAAGCTTTATTATCTGCTGTAGATTTACCTTTATTTCTCGCTTCAGCCCATAACTCTGCTGCTTTTAACATCACTTCCGTTGTCATAGGAAGATAAATAATTTCAGCTTTTAGTTGATTCAGTTTTCTAATTTCATAATCTATAATTTCCGGTAAAATGACTTCATAACTTCTTTCAAAAAGACTATAAAACCATTCTTGACATTGCACAGCTAGAGGATTCGCTTTAGGATTAGTAATTAATCCCACAGGTGTAGAATCTAAAACAATAACCTTACTCATTTTATCTTAAATTGAAATACCATTCATAGATTCAATAATTTCTAAAGTTTCCTGTTGTTCTTGTTGATCATCTGATTCATTCCATGATTCAAACAATTTTTTAATATTATTTTTTCTATCTTCTTTTTTAATTGCATCACTGTCATTAATTTCATTAATAGCATTTTTCCAGTTCTTTACAGATGTCTGTTTCATCGTCACACTTTGACGAAACAAGCGAATCATTTGCAATAGTTCTGGTATATATTCTTCGGGTGTTTGGTCAATTTCTAATAACACATCATCGCGTGGTGTAGTTGATATTTCTGTCATAGATTGATGATTATTCATAAGTATATTTTCAGGAGATGATGCAATTTTATTTGTATTCTATAATATCATAAATTTATGGAAATAATCAAAATGCGATGCTTACTGTATCCCTTACGGGATCTGAAGGCGTAGGTATCGCTGCTTGGGAGTTGAGGGAGTGCGATCTCAATTTAAAAGAGAAAGACTTAACACCACAGCTAATGCTTCAGAAATCATCTGCATTTCCGATTCAGAAAGCTGACCTAATTTTCTCATTAATCTTGTTTCCGAAACCGAACGAATTTGAAAAGTATCAACACTAGAAACTTTTGCCAAACTATTCTCAGTTGATGGTTCTAATTTTACCATCCAAGGTCTAATAGAATATCTTTCTTTCCAATCTGTAACCGGAACAATAACCTTTAAAGGTAAAATACCAATAGCATCATCATTAACTATAACACAAGGACGTTTTTTACTAATTTCCGTTCCTAAAGTTGGATCTAAATTAACTAACCAGACTTCACCTCTATACATAAATTTAACAACTTTTTTTAATCTTCATCTGGATATTCATAAAAATCTTCTCCATCTAAATCAGAGAAAACAATTAATTCACCATCACTTGCATAATCTTCACTAGCTGTAATTGCTGCTAATGCTAATTGATGTTTTTGTTGTTCCTTTGTTAAAAATTCTCGTTGTTGACTAACTAATTGTAAAGCCAATTCAGCAATTTGTAATCTTTCATTGATGCTGAGGTGTGGTAAAGATTGAAGAATTGCTTGTGTTTCCATATTAATTCATCCTCTTAATGTCATTTAACACATATTTCAAAAAAATAACTAAATTAACTGTTTTTCTGGTTCAATTTCTTCTTGTTGACTAGCAACTTCTAACCAACCTTGAACAGCATCTTTCAACATTTCTAATAAATGTTCATAACTTTCACCCCAGGTATGACATCCTGGTAAAGCTGGTACAGAACCACACCATACACCGTCTTCTTCCCAAATAATTGCTTTTATTTTCATAGCCAATTCCTTGAACTAGGGATATTTTACCGCAGAGGCAGTCAGATGTACCAGTTTAATAAAGATGAATAATCGCTTTTGGGAAAGTTGAAGGGGTGCGATCGCTCAAAAACTTAAATTTTGTACAAATTGCAAAAAACAGACAAATAGTCTATAGTCATATTTAACCCTATAAATTTTAAATTTTGTGAGGCGCTATGTCTGTCATCAGTGCAAGTGAAGCGCGTGCTAACTTTCCCGATATTATTAACCGTGCAGAATATCGTGGAGAAAGAATATTAATACAACGTCATGGTAAACCTGCGGTAGCAATAATTAGTATTGAAGATTTAAAACTACTAGAAGCAATAGAAGACGCAATAGATTCTGCTAAACTGCGACGTGCAATAGAAGAAAACACAGGATTTACCACCATAGAAGAAATAATAGCAAAAGGGTAATCCTCGTCCTCAAGATTATGCAGCATTAAAAGGTTATCAAGGTGGATATCGTCTAGATCAAGGTGAATATAGAATTTTGTACACCATTGATGATGATAATAAATTAGTGGATGTTTTTCGAGTTGGAAAACGCAATGACGACGAAGTTTATAAAAACTTGTAACTTGATCGCTTTTGGGGAAGTTGACGAGGTGCGATATTTATTCAATTTCCCAATCTTCCAATTTCAGAGTATCAACCCTACTAAATTCTCTAATATTATGAGTAACAAGAGTTAAATTATTAGCCATTGCAATAGCAGCAATATGTAAATCATTATTACCTATAGGAGTACCTTTAGCAGCTAACTTACTATGAATTTTGCCATAAATTAAAGCACATTGGTCATCAAAATATAAAGAAACAAACCTCCCTAAAAATTCCTGCTGCTTTTGCAGAGTTTTAGCAGGGTTATTAGTTCTCATTGCACCATAAAATAATTCAGCTTTGACCATAGAACAAACTACTATATCTATATCAGACAAATCTTGAAAACACTGAATAATTTTTTCTGATCGTTGATTAAGATATTGAATACAAACATTAGTATCTAATAAATATTTCATCAGTTTGTATTCCTAACTAATAATCATATCTTCTAACCTATCATCCAAGCTATCATCAATACCCAAATCATCTATAAAAATAGGGTCATCAGCACAACTACCTGCGGTTTTATTAATAAATTCTTGCCAGGATAATTCATGATTTTCTGCTATTTCAATATTTTTATCAACATCTATAGATGTCTGATTTTTGATTACGTTCTCACGAAATAACCGGACTATTTGCAGAAATTCCGGTATATATTCTTCAGGAATTTGGGCAATTTCTAACAATAGATTATAACTAGGAGTAGTTGAGGATGTTTCTGTAATTGATTGCTGATGATTAATCATAAAATCCTAGATTTGATTATTTTGCCATATTATCAGTATATCAAAAACTTAGGAAAATATCAGATTGAAGCAGATATGTTAGGAAAAATTGCGTTAAATTTTGCGGTAGCGTCTCGTAGAGATAGCTTGACGTTTTTGTTGTTCCTTTGTCAAAAATTCTCGTTGTTGCCAAACCAATTGTAAAGCAAATTCAGCAATTTGTAACCTCTGGTGAACGTGGTTCGTTAAAAAAGAATATTGGGGAAAAATGAGCGATCCTTCCTCTCTCTGCGTTCTCTGCGTCTCTGCGTGAGATAAAAAAGATGTTGAGAAGTTGGAGGAGTGCGATCGCTTAACAACAACAAATATAATTAAACTGGAAAAAAATCAGCATCTAAAATTTCATCAGAGGAAAAAGGATTATCTTCAGGAAAAATAGATAAAGGAAGTCCAGTTTCAATCGCTGCTTCTTTACGAGCGTGGTGATAACAATTATCCAAAACTTCTAAATAATAACCTTTTAAACTAGGACTATCTAAAAACGTATCTTGTAATCTTTGACGATGTTCATAGATTGTATACAACCAACTATTTGACCTGTTTTGAGGTTGAAACTTGTATTTAAGCAAGTGCATAATTAAAACTCGTAAATTACTTTTTAAAGCATTTTTTTCACTTCTTCCCATACTTTCAATTTCTTCAATTAAATTTTCTAATTCTAATTCTGAAAACTGCTTATTCTTTAATAAAGAAGCGGTTTTTTCAATCCATAAATTATAATCTTTTGCATAAAAATTATTACTTAATATCATAGATTGATGTGTCATAGTTTTCTCCTGAATTTCTGTAGTTTTTGTCTATTACAAAACGAAGTGCGGAATGTGGGTTAGTAGTGAAGATTTAACTTTACGGTAAAATACCCAATCAAAATTAAACAAATTAAACAGCCAAAAACTTTTGAATCACATCCTGACTCAGTTCTGTGGTGAAACCAGAGGCGACAATACCACCTTTTTGCATGGCGTAATAGTAATCAGCTTGACGGACAAAGTGTAAGTGTTGTTCTACTAATAACACAGAAATCCCTTTGGTTTCTACGATGCGACGTACTGCGGCTTCAATTTCCAGGATGATTGAGGGTTGTATACCTTCGGTGGGTTCATCTAAGACGAGTAACTGTGGTTCTCCCATTAAAGCACGGGCGATCGCTAACTGTTGTTGTTGTCCACCGCTCAAGTCACCACCCATCCGGGATAACATGGTTTTCAACACAGGAAATAAGCTAAAAACTTCTTCAGAAATTTCGGCTTTTCTTGATTGTTTCTGTCTAGCTTCTAACCCTAAAAGTAAATTTTCTCTGACTGTTAACCGGGGAATAATTTCTCGTCCTTGAGGAACATAACCAATTCCCATTTTTGCCCTTTGGTCTGGAGATTTGGAGTTGATTAATTCTCCATTTAAGTTAATTGTACCGCTGCGGGGTGAGAGTAACCCCATAATTGTTTTGAGTAGGGTGGTTTTACCTACGCCATTACGTCCAATTAAGCAGATCATTTGTCCTGGTGGTACGCTCAAATCTACGTTGCGTAAAATATGGCTTTCACCGTAGTAAACGTTAAGTTGAGAAATTTTTAGCATCAGTTTTTTGATTCTCAATAGCAGTTATGATTTATTCACCCTCCAGACCTCGGGGTTAAGAGGTTGTTTGTCAAGTCATGATTAGTGTATCAACTATTGTTTAACCCCACCCTAACCCTCCCCTTGTAAGGGGAGGGGACTGGATTTTATTGTTTTTTGTGTGTTCCCCAATCCTTCCCTGTTCCCTGTTCCCTGTTCCCTGTTCCCTGTTCCCTGTTCCCTAAGATAACAATTACCTGTTGAAAACTTATCAAACAACCTCTAAAAAACAGCAGTTTTATTCTGGCTGTTCTCCTAGATATACTTCGATTACACGGGGGTCATTTTGGACTTGTTCAAAATTCCCCTGACATAGTACGGAACCTTCATGTAATACTGTTACCGTCTTGGCAATTTGGCGGACAAATTCCATATCGTGTTCAATGACTAGAATTGAATGGCTTTGGGCGAGTGTTAATAGTAGTTGTCCGATGTTGTAGGTTTCTTCGTCCGTTAACCCTGCAACTGGTTCATCAACTAGTAATAAGTCGGGGGACTGTGCTACTAACATCCCAATTTCTAAACGTTGCTTTTCTCCGTGGGACAGTAAACCGGCAGGAATGTCTGCTTTAGGGGTTAAACCAACTGTTTCTAATAAGCCTTTAATACTATTATTTTCCGTGGGATGAGAGGGATGAAATAGGGTAGAAAATACATTTTTGTGGCGGTTAATAGTAATTTCTATGTTTTCACGGGGGGTTAAGTTGAGGTAAATTCGCGGTGTTTGGAATTTTCGCCCAATTCCTAAGCGGGCGATTTCATGTTCAGGTAAAGAACGCAGATTTTTACCTTTGAATAAAACTCTCCCAACTGTTGGTTGTACTTTCCCGGTAATTACATCCAGAAAGGTGGTTTTTCCCGCACCGTTGGGACCAATTACTACTCGCAATTCTCCCGCATCCATACTAAAGTTGAGTTGATTGATAGCTTTAAAACCATCAAAACTGACGGTGACATTTTCAGTTTCCAAGATTTTCGCGTTCATGTTGCACTTCTGGGTCTGCTTCTAAGGTGGGATATGTGGCGATTTCGCGGGGGCGATGGAAAAAAGAAATCTGTTGCTTTTTTAACCATCCCATGAGACCGTCAGGTAAGACTGTGACGACTATTAAAAATAGTGCGCCTTGAAAAAATAGCCAAATTTCCGCAAATTGTTCACTTAAAAAAGTGCGCGCATAATTGACTAATAAAGTACCGACTATCGCCCCGGTTAAGGTAGCGCGTCCCCCCACCGCCACCCAAATCACCATTTCAATAGAAAACCCAATATCCATGGTTCGGGGTGATACTGACCCGCTTTGAAGTGTATAAAACGCTCCTGCTATCCCGGCGATCGCACCGGAAACCGCAAACACTAAAACTTTAAATTCTGTGGGGTTATAGCCAGAAAATCGCACCCGACTTTCATCATCTCGAATAGCGATTAATAATCGCCCAAAGCGTCCACTTGTCAACCAGCGACAAATACCATAGGTGAGGGCCAGAACAATTACCGTCAGGGTATAGAAAATGAATTGGGTTTGGGAGTCGCTGACATTCACCCCAAACAAGGTTCTAAAACCTGTGAGTCCGTTAGTACCGTTAAACAGTTGTTGTTGACCATTAAAGAAGTTGAAAAATATAATCACTGCGGCTTGGGTTAATATGGAAAAATAAACCCCCTTGAGGCGATTACGAAATACTAAGTATCCTAATAATCCCGCTAGTAGGCTGGGAATCAACACCACCGCCACGGTAGCGACGGGAAAAGAGTAGAAAGGATACCAAAACCAAGGAAGTTCTTTCACGCCATACAACCCCATAAAGTCAGGTAATTCATCGGGGGGAACTTGGAGTTTTAGGTACATAGCGATCGCATATCCCCCCAAACCGAAGAAAATCCCATGTCCCAAACTCAGCAACCCGGTATAACCCCAGATTAAATCCAGACCCAAAGCCACAATGGCCAGGGACAAAAACCGCCCCAGTAAATTTAACCGGAACCCCGACAGTATTGCTGGTATAATTAAAATCAGGATCAGTGCGATCGCCACCACCACCCCAATCTCAATTAAAATTAACCGTCCTCCCTTCCGACTCATGCTCTGCGTCCTTTCTGGTTTAAACATCAACAGTACGACCTTTCTGGGGAAAAATTCCCCCAGGCTTCCACTGTAAAAACGCGATAATCAGTGCAAACACTAACACCTTGGCCATACTTGTGGTCGCAAAGAAATTCAACACATCAGCTAAAGGTTGAATAGGAGATAACACCAAAGCTAGAGTCCCAGAACCAATTAAAAAATTAGCCGTACCAATTCCCAAAGCCGCCATAATAGTTCCTGCTAAATTCCCCACACCACCGACCACTACCACCATAAAGGTATCAATAATATAATTTTGTCCGGTGTTTGGTCCTACAGAACCCAGTAAACTAATAGCACAACCAGCCACACCTGCCAAACCCGACCCCAAAGCGAAGGTGATAGCATCAACTTTTTGAGTAGGGATACCCAAACAAGCACTCATACTGCGATTTTGGGTGACAGCACGAATCCTTAATCCCCAGTTAGAACGCTGTAAAAATAGATAAATTCCGGCTACACAAATTATTGTCAAACCCATAATAAACAAGCGAGCAAATGGTAATTGGAGACCACCTACAGACATTCCCCCTTGCAACCAACCAGGAGCCGTCACATCTACATTTTGAGCGCCAAACCAAGGTTGAGTCAATACTTGTTGCTGACTCAATAAATTTCCCATGGTTATTGTTATACCCAGAGATAGTAACAACAACAATCCTACAAACCAGTTACGTACTTTCCCCCCATTACTCCGAGCATTTAAAATCCTTAAACCTCCAAAAAACAACACACAAAATAGGAATATGCCAATTACTAATAACCAATTCACACTCCGAACCAACTGTTGAAAAATTAAACTCACCCCCCAAGTTGCTAGGAGAGTTTCTAAAGGTCGTCCATAGAGATAACGAATCACGCCCCGTTCTAACACTAACCCCACAACAGCAGTGAATAGAAAAGCAGTTATCAAAGCCAAAAATATATAAGAATCAAACCACACTCCCCCCAACTGTTTGCAGCCATTTTGTACTACAAAAGTTGTATAAGCTCCCAACATCATCAATTCACCATGGGCCATATTAATCACGCCCATCAAACCAAATATAATGGCTAGTCCCAAAGCAGCAATTAATAATACTGCCCCAATACTAATACCATTAAATAAAGCTTCCAAAAAACCTATTAACACTTATTTATCCTCAAGAAATATCAATAGTCAATGACGATTGACTATTGACTATTAACTTAAACTTGCTTGTACTTACCACCTTTAGCTGGGTCTGACCAATCACAGCCAAATCCTTTAGTTTCTGGAACAAATTGATTCCAAGGAATTGGTTCTACTGGTGCTGGGGTAGCATAAACAATATTGAATAAACCATCTTGTCTCACTTGACCAATGCGGACAATTTTCGACAAGTGATGATTGGCGTTCATGGTCACTTTACCTTCTGGTGCATCTAAAGTTTGACCATAGGCCGCAGCGCGCACCTTATTTAAGTCAGTTGTTCCAGCTTTTTCTACCGCTTGTTTCCATAAATAAACGGCGACGTATGCTGCTTCCATTGGGTCGTTAATTACCCGGTCTGTACCATACTCTTTTTTAAAAGCTTCTACAAACTTTTTATTTGCAGGTGTGTCTACTGTTTGAAAGTAATTCCAAGCTGCATAGTGACCTTGGAGATATTCAACACCAATGGCTTTAACTTCCTCTTCTGCAATACTTACAGACATAGAGGGATATTTATCTGCTGTTAATCCAGCCCCTTTTAATTGTTTGAAAAATGCCACATTGCTGTCACCATTGAGGGTGTTATAAATTACGCCACCATTGGGTAAAGCTTGCCTAATTTTAGAGATGATAGGTGTAACTTCTACGTTACCTAGTGGTAAATAATCTTCACCAACAGTTTTTCCGCCTAAAGCCTCCAATTGAGCCTTAATGATGGTGTTTGCAGTCCGGGGAAAAACGTAGTCAGAACCAACTAAAAAGAATTCTTTGCCTTTATTTTTTAACATCCAATCAACAGATGGTTCAATTTGTTGATTGGGAGCCGCACCAGTATAGAAAATGTTTTTAGAACATTCTTGACCTTCATACTGTACCGGATACCAGAGCATATGGTCTTTACTCTCAAACACTGGCTTAACATTCTTGCGACTAGCAGAGGTCCAACAACCAAAAATGACAACAGTTTGATCTTGATCAATTAGTTTGGTAGCTTTTTCTCTAAAGGTATCCCAGTTAGAAGCGCCATCTTCAGTAATCGCTTCAATTTGTTTACCTAAGACACCACCCGCAGCATTAATTTCTTTAATTGCTAATCTTTCAGCATCAACAACGCTTCTTTCACTGATGGCCATTGTCCCGCTCAGGGAGTGTAAAATACCTACCTTGATGGTGTCATTGCTATTAGTAGCAGTGGGTGATTCATTGGGTGAATCATTCCCGCAAGCCTTGAGCAAAAGGCTAGTACCGATAGTTGCAGAACTATAAAGTAAAAACTTCCTTCGGTTAAATTGTTTACCCATATTTTGGTGATTTTGTTACACTATTATATTTGATGATAGTTCGACACTATACCATGAAAAAGTTATCTAATATACAAAATTTTAATAAAGAAGCGGTTTTTTCAATCCATAAATTATAATCTTCTGCATAAACATTATTAGTTAATATCATAGATTGATGTGTCATAGTCTTCTCCTTGGTAAAGATTTAAATTAAACCCGAAAACCCAAAACCACATCCAAAGCACTACGAATTTCTTCCCAATATTCAGTTTCTAAAATACCCACCAACCCCAAAACCCGACGATAATCAACAGAACGAATTTGAGCAACATCAATAAAACGATCCTGATCTAATCCATTAGTTGCTGTTGCTTTGACATTGACAATATAGGGAGCTTGCTTACTTCCTGGTCGAAATGGCATCACAATTGTTAATAATCCATATTGATTCATAATATCATTTTGAACTATCAAACAAGCACGGATTTTTTGTGCTTCTGCTCCCACAGTTGGATCAAGATTTACCCAGCAAATTTCACCCCGTTTATAAGTTAAATTACCCTCTGGCATTAATACCATCTCCAGCTACATTATCCCAAGCAGAAATCTCATTTTGATATTCTAAATCTTTTGCATCTTCTTGGAGTGCCGCAATTATTTCTGCTTCTAAAATTTTACGTCTTTGTTCTGCCAATATTGCATTAATATAAGCACTACGATTACCTTTTGCTTGTTGATCAATAAATTTCAATATATCTTCTTCTAAAGTAATTGTGACTTTCATCATTTTGTATGACTCATTCATCTTACCCATCCACCATACCACTTTTTTGACAATTTGCAAATACTCTGCGTTCTCTGTGTCTCTGCGTGAAATAAAAAAAAGATGTTGGGAAGTGGCGGGAGTGCGATCGCGTAGCTTACCAAAAGTATCGATCCTTTGCGTCTTTGCGTGAGATAAAAAAGGATTTTACGAAGTTAAAGAAGTGAATTATAAATTATCCAGCAATAGGACTTTCCATTATAAAAAAAGCGATTAACTACAAAACATTTTCCAGTTAATCGCTTAATAAATAGAGATAAATTATCATCAAATACCTATCTTTTTTTCTATTTTCTCTATTGCTCTCTCTGTCCTTTCATAAGGTTTTATCTTAGGTTCAAGTATTCCGTCGTCAGCTATAGTGATCCGATTTGATTCATGAATTGTTCGTGGAGGCAGGGAACAGGAAAGAAGGCTTTCAGTATGTACTGAGTTCTGTTCAAAAATCAAATAGGAGTCCTATATCAGCTATCAGCTATCAGCAAAAATCACAAAAATCAGCCTGTGAATTTATCTGCTCAAAGACTGGTAATCTAGTAAAATTCTGATTTGATTAACAACCAGTCTACTTACATCTAAAAGCTGATTACTGATTACTGATAGCTGAATGCTCACGTGTTTTGTCGCTAAAACTACTTCACAGAAACAGCATCAACATCAACCGTATTATCTACAGTATTATCTGTAGATGTAGAGTCATTGACGCTAGTTTCTACTTCACCCTTACGAGCTTTCCAACCGTCAATTACCAATCCAGAAACTTCTGAAACCAGCAAAGTTAACAAAACAAGGTCATCAATTTGACCAACAACAGGGATAAAATCAGGAGCAATATCAATAGGACTAACAAGATAAGCTATTGTACCGATAATTACCCACCAACGATATTTAGGGTTACGCAGTACATTGCGATACCAAGTGTAAAGCGATTGAATAGAGAAGCTCATATTTTTAACCTCTATTACCTGCAATTAACTTTTATTTTGGCAAATTATTCTCTAAACTCCCGGTGGGAATAACCGCCCTTTGGAGTATAGAAGATGGGTAATAGTCATGCTTTGTTAACTACTTACCTAGCGATAGAGTAGGTGAGTGTGGTAATGGTGCATTAATCTTTAAAATTAAAATGCCCTAGCATAGTTGCTCTACTAATGGAGAGAGGAAACCTACAAAGTGGATATTTTAGATTTGTTTAACAAGGGCGGTCCAGCCATGTGGCCTTTGCTGGTGCTGTCAGTCCTATCTTTGAGTGTGATTTTTGAGCGTCTTTGGTTCTGGTTGCGAATTTTGACCCAGGAAAAAGAAATAGTAGAGCGCGTTTTAGATGCTGCTACTGATAACTGGGAAATAGCTACGGAAATCGCCCAAAAAGCCACTGATAAGCCCATAGGACGTTTTCTCTATGCACCCCTACGCTTACAAAAAAGTGATGCGGAAACCTTCCGACTAGCGTTAGAGTCCACAGCAGCAGAAGAAGTAGCAGGGATGCGGAGAGGAGAAAAACTCTTAGAATCTGTAATTGCCCTCTCCCCACTGTTAGGATTATTGGGTACGGTTTTAGGTTTGATTCAGTCTTTGCGAGCAATTAGAATAGGTGACTTGGGTACTGAATCTACAGCAGGGGTAACTACAGGGATTGGCGAATCTTTGATTAGTACGGCCGCTGGGTTAATAGTTGCGATCGTGACTTTGGTATTTTATCGCCTGTTTCAAGGTTTTGTTGTCAACCAAGTTAAAGTTTTTAATAAAGCTGGCAATGATTTAGAGTTGCTTTACCGTCAGTCTCCACCAGATCCCAACAAAAGTACATTAGGAATAGTACAGAAACCCACACAGGAAAGTTTTACTTCACCCCGTAAGCGACGCAAAAATAATTCTACTCCAACCCCAGAACCTGCTTCAGATACAACAGATACAACAGATAAAACAGACCAAAATCCCCTTCCTGACTCCCCACCAGAGCTAGAAAATGAAAGTTAACTTACATACTCCCGTCGAAGAAGTTCAAATTCAAATCATTCCTTTAATTGATGTTGTTTTTTGTATCCTGACTTTCTTTTTGTTAGCAGCTTTGCAATTTACCAGACAACAGGCAATTAATGTGGATTTACCCAAAGCCAGCACAGGCACAACTTCCGCTGCTAGTTCACAGCTACGAAGTGACATTTTACCTGTAACTATTGATGCTGTTGGTCAAATTTACCTTGAAAAAGAAGCTGTGAGACGGGAAGAGTTGCAAGCACGATTACAGCAGTATATCCAAGCAAATCCTAATGGGATATTAGTGCTAAATGCCTCTCGTACAGCAACTTATAATGATGTGATTCAAACATTAGATTTGCTTCGACAAGTGGGAGGTAGTCGTGTTTCTTTGGGAATTATTCCTGGAGCATCTCAACCACTGACTAATTCACCAAACTTTTCTACTACCCCGGTTGTACCAATACCTAACACAGTACCAATACCGGGAATTGACCCCCAAAACAATTTTAACCCTTCTCTGCCCTCTGCACCCAATCCATTTCCAGCACCAGAGCAAGGGATTAATCCAGGAATTTCGCCCATAGTTCCCAACAACACCACACCCCAAGTACCTGTACCGCAAAATAGCGATTCTGCACCACAACGGTGATACAATTTTACCCAAATTTTCTCAGTCTAAATTCCCTCAAACCTGTTTGCATAATATGGGCTAGGGGGAATTTTATTTTTAGCAATATCAAGAAATATTAGATAAACCTAAAGATATTTAAAACAAATCGCCTGTAGAGAAAAACCTCTGCTAATTTATAAATAATTGGTTAAGCTACAAAAATTTTCCCATCAATAGACCAAGTATTTTATCGCGTAAATTCCGCTATCAGCACTCAGTGGGCGATTAGAAATCGCGGCTACATAGGCAAAACCCACCTGCGTGGGTTTAAAAGCCTTGATTTTTTATTAGTCCACAGAGGTGGATTTTGTTTGTGTATTAGCGAATTACAGCAATTTCCCATGTAATGAGGTACACTATGGGCGGGCAAGACTTGTACTGAGCTTGTCGAAGTATGCCCACCCCACAAGAGTTTTATGATGATGATTTGTACCTCATAGCAATGAAATCTGCTATATATTCGCCGATAGGGAAGCTTTTAAAACATTCTCTGACTTGATCGCCAATCACCATTTACGTTTCAAGGGTTGCGGCAATGAATATTACGACTCTGTTAATTGTTTGGATCGTCACGTCTATCAGTTTGTGGTTTATTAGTAAGTTGCCTGTGGGTGTGGAAATTGATTCTCCACAAAAAGCAGTTTTTTCCGCAGCAGTTCTTGGTATTATTACCGCATTAGTTAGACCCATTTTAGGTGTTATATTTACGATACCAAATTTAGCCACCTTTGACTTATTATCTGGTATCTTTACATTCATGATTGCTGTTGTTTGTTTTAGTATTGCTGCTTGGTTAGTAGAGGGTTTTCGCTTACGTTATGGGATTTGGAGTGCTGTTTTAGGGGCTTTTGCACTCACCATTATTAACAATATAATTTACAAATTACTGGGTGTGTAAATAGTTCATGATTCGTAATTCGTAATTCGTAATTGTCAGCATTCAGCTATTGGCTTTCAGTAGTCAGATTTTTAATGCTTACAGAAAAATCACTATTTGATAATTAACAAATTTATCAAATATTCTGACTCCTGACCCCTAAGTTCTGAATTCTTACTTGTAATTAGAATTGACAGCTTTGTACATTTTTCTCGTTGTCAATTAGGTTGCTTAGCATAAATAATCAATAATGTAATTTGATGCTCTGCAACTTTTAATTACGAATTACGAATCACGAATTACAGATTATTCGTTACTGGGAGGAGCTACCGGAGCAGTGGATTTTTGCTGACGTTGATCGCGTTTTTTCCGATCCGCAGCCAGCATATCTGCCATTACTATCAGTGCTTGTGCCATCTTATCGAGATTAGAACGATATAGCTCTAAATCCTTGGTAATTTTATCTTCAGATAGGTGTAAACCTTGAGCGATCGCTTTTAGCGCCTCATTACGTTGCTGGTCATCTTTGACAAATTCAGCATCTGCCAATTCCAATAATGAGAATAAACCAATGGCAAACAAGCGGCTGTATTTAAAATGAGGATTTTGAGCAATAGCTTGTAGTTGTGCTTGCAAATCAGCATCTTGATAGAATTGAGTGGTTTGGCTCAACCAAGCAATTAAATCCTTAACTGGCAAACTATGTGCTACAGCTTGCAATCTAGCCGCATCTTGTCGATACCGTTGCGGATCTTGCTCTACAGCCTGAATCATGGCGTTAAAAATAGATGCTAAGTCCTGTTCCGGTTGATAGCCTTGCATGAAGCGGTCAAAAGTGGTGACAACCCCCAAGGCATAAATTGGATTGTAGCTAAAATCAACATTTACTGACAGCAGATGCATTTCTACCATCAACTCTTCCACTACCCGACGGTAAATAGTGTTGATGGGACGGGTATGAAGATTATAGAAAGTTCGCTTTGTATCAGAGACAGTACGGACGTTATTCACAAAGAAAATGTTAAGGGCGACGTATTTTTATTTTCTCGTTTAAAGGCTACTTTGCCAAGTTATGCAGGATATGAGGTTAACAGCTGGTTTCGCAAAAATTCTCTTTTTCCCCTTCTGACTCCTGACTCCTGACTCCTATTCGTTATTAACCAAGTTGAGGAATAATCTTTCCAAAGCTTCTGCTTCAGTTTCAAAAATTTCAAAGACTGTATCCATCATTGTCACCTCAAAGACAAGTTTGGCCTCTGGATGGATATTGCAGATGCAAAAACTGCCCTTGGCTTTATCAGCATCACGCATTCCCGCTACTAAGGAAGTAAGACCAGAACTATCAATAAAATTTACCTGCTCCAGATTGACAACTACATGACGACTGAGTTTAGAAATACACTCTTGTAACTTCAGGCGAAATTGCCAAGCAGTAGTGATGTCTAAACGATGATCAGTTGGTTTCAAGACAATTACAGTATTCCCGTCTAGGTTAGTATAGGTTTTTTGGTCTATATTCACTGTTGTCTCCGTGATACTGTCCTGAAAATAAACTTCACCATCAACCGTATATTTTCCAGAATCCTAAATCAGCTAATTAAATCAAATATTACAGGATTCTCTCTGTTTGATCTTGAACATGAGCCAGCTATCTAGATTCACGAGATTCCCAATTAATCTATTGAGGCTGGGTTTGGGGAATTTTCGGTTTCTTGGTGAATGGAAAGCAGAGGTGTCTAGAGATAAAGTGTATCTTTTTCAGACAAACGCGACTATTTGCCTAAATATCCTTTACTAAGACCAGATCACAAATATCTTCTTTCATCCTATTTCCTCAAACCAGCCCAAACCCTTGATTGTTCATCGACCAGCCTCAGTCCTGTTTCCTGGAGCTAGATAAATGTGTGGAATTTTACTGTGTTACAAACACTTGTTACTGTTGATTTAGTTTCCAGTTTATCCAATCTTGTGGTTTCAGAAAAGTTTCATAAAGTTCAGCTTCGGGAGAATTGGGTTCTGGTTGGTAGCCATATTCCCAACGAACTAAAGGTGGTAGAGACATGAGAATTGATTCTGTGCGTCCATTGGTTTGCAGACCGAAAATTGTGCCTCGGTCATAAACCAAGTTAAATTCTACATATCTTCCCCGACGGTATAACTGGAAATTCCGTTGGCGATCGCCATATTCCATGCCATGTCTTTTCTTGACAATTGGTACATAAGCTGGTAAGAAAGCTCCACCGCAATCTTGCACCAAAGAAAATAACTGTTCCCAAGTGCGTGGAGGTAATGTTCCCACTTGATTACTATAATTTGCGGCTTCTCCTTTGGGATCAGGTCCGCGATAAATAGCACCTTGGCCATCTTGGTAATCTAAAAACATACCACCAACACCTCTAGTTTCACCCCGATGCTTGAGGTAGAAATATTCATCACACCAGCGTTTAAACACAGGATAATATTCTGGGTGATGTTGATCGCAAGCTTGTTTCAAAGTTTGATGGAAATGAGCAGCATCTTCAGCAAAGGGGTAATAAGGTGTTAAATCCGCACCACCACCAAACCACCAAACTGGACCTGCTTCAAAATAACGGTAATTTAAATGGACTGTAGGTACATAAGGATTACGGGGGTGTAACACCAAAGAAGTACCAGTAGCATAGAATCCGTGTCCTGTTGCTTCTGGGCGCTGGGCTAAAATTGACGGGGGGAGATGGGAACCCCAAACTTCAGAAAAATTTACACCAGCTTGTTCAAAAATAGCGCCATCACGCAAGACACGCGATCGCCCACCACCCCCTTCTGGACGCTCCCAACTGTCTTCCATAAACTTACCAACACCATCCAATGCTTCCAAAGCTTGGGTGATTTCGTCTTGTAATTGTTTCATAAACTGACTAACTCTAGCCTGAGCGTCAGGTGCAGGAAGAAACTTAGATGATTCTGTTGTGAGAGTGGGGGTTTGCGAGTTGGTCAACATAGATTCCCGAACCTAAAATTACAATTTTTGTGCAAGCTACAAATTTCCATTTTAAAAATTTCTTGACAATTAGAGCTTGTCCTAAGTTGACAATTTACTAGACAAACCTATACAAGTACATACAAAACTACAAGTATTTGAAGTATACATGGAATAAGTTGACTAAAAAATTAAGCAAAATGTGTCAGAATTAAATAATAAAGTATAGTGTTGAAAATGGCTATCGCCACGCAAGCTATCAGCAAATGCTTTTATCCATCAAAACAAAACTCAAGTTAAATAAAACCCAGGAAATATTAATGGCTAAACACGCTGGTATAGCAAGGTTTACCTATAATTGGGGTTTAGCTACTTGGCAGGATTTGTATAAAGATGGATTAAAGCCAAACAAATATATCCTCAAAAAAT
>NZ_JADEXH010000045.1:0-45754 GCF_015207205.1 Sphaerospermopsis sp. LEGE 08334
GGGGAATGGTGACTGGGTAATCAATTTGATGTTTCCCAATCAACTATCAATATATTAACCATCAACTATCACTTTTTTCCCAATCACCAATCCCTAATCATCAATCACCAATCACTGTAATTTCATATCCTGGATAAAGCTGGTATAAACTTGACCCTGTAAAAATTGCGGGTTTTCCATGATTTTTTGATGAAAGGGGATAGTCGTGGGTAGTCCGGTAATTGCACACTCTCTTAATGCTCGTTTCATGCGGTTGACGGCTGTAGCTCGGTCAGGACCCCAAACTATTAATTTACCGATGAGGGAGTCGTAATAAGGGGGAATTTGGTAATCTGTGTAAACGTGAGAATCAATTCTGACCCCTGGTCCGCCTGGTGGGAGATAACCGCTAATTTTACCGGGTGCTGGACGAAAATCATGATCTGGATCTTCGGCGTTGATGCGGCATTCTATGGCATGACCCCGTAAAATTACTTGGTCTTGGGTTAATTTGAGTCTTTCACCTTGAGCAATAAGAATTTGCTCAACCAACAGGTCTACACCTGTTACCATTTCTGTGACTGGATGCTCCACTTGGATACGGGTGTTCATTTCCATGAAGTAGAAATGACCAGATTTATCTAGGAGAAATTCTATAGTTCCAGCGCCAGTGTAGTTGATAAATTGGGCGGCTCTGACTGCGGCTTTACCCATTTTTTCCCGGAGTTCTTCATCTAGGGCAGGACTTGGTGCTTCTTCTAGTAGTTTCTGGTTGCGGCGTTGAATGGAACAGTCTCTTTCACCTAAATGAATTACGTTACCGTAGTTATCCGCTAATATTTGAAATTCTATGTGGCGCGGACGCTCGATAAATTTTTCTATATAAACGCCGGCATTACCAAAAGCTGCTCCTGCTTCTCCTTGGGCTGCATGGAACAGTTTAACAAATTCATCTTGAGAACGAACCAGCCGCATTCCTCGCCCTCCACCGCCGGCGGTGGCTTTGATCATTACAGGGTAGCCGATTTCTTTGGCGATCGCTAATCCTTCGGCTTCTGTTTCTACTAACCCATCACTACCGGGTACTGTGGGAACTCCGGCTTTTTGCATGGTTTCCTTAGCAGTGGATTTATCCCCCATTAAGCGAATTGCTTCTGGAGTTGGTCCAATAAAGGCTATCTGATGATCTGCACAAATTTCCGCAAATCTAGCATTTTCCGCTAAAAAACCATAACCAGGATGAATTGCTGTTGCACCACGGGTCAAAGCGGCGGCAATAATATTGGGAATATTCAAATAACTTTTACCACTGGCTGGTTCACCAATACAAACCGCTTCATCAGCCAATTGTACGTGCAAAGCATTCCTGTCAACGGTAGAGTGAATAGCAACGGTCGAAATTCCCATTTCTTCACAAGCGCGGAGAATGCGAAGAGCTATTTCTCCCCGATTAGCAATTAAAATTTTGTCAAACTTCATTTTCTAGCTGTGATATTAGTACCAGTAGATTGACATTTTCTCCCATCTCATTCAAATAAAGCTGTCGCATTACTGTAAATTCTTGCAAATTTGTTAGGTGACTGGGGATTGGTGACTGGGGACTGGGAAGATGAATCACCTAATTACCAATTACCAATTACCAATTACCCATTCCCTGATTAAAACATTTGGAAAAAATTTTGGAAAATATCTTTCATTATTGATTTTTTATGCTATAGTGGTTTTCTAGGCAACCGTGCGGATGTGGCGGAATTGGTATACGCGCACGCTTGAGGTGCGTGTGGCTTTGCCTTGCGAGTTCGAGTCTCGCCATCCGCATTAATATTTTTCAAAGTTGAATAAGTTGATGACAAGAGTTGAAACGTAATTTGAGGTTTATTTGAGGTTGATTCGTGAACACTATTATAAGAAAATCGAATCAGCCAAAACCACGGGATTATGTGATTACTTGCGCTCGTAATGACAATTTCAGGGGTGTCAATGTGTCAATTTCCCTGATTATCGACTACCGAAACCTTGACCCCTGCTGCCTGGTGACCAAATAATTAATTCACCGTTCTTACCTCCAGCTGCTAATTTAGATTCATGAGGATGCCAAGAAAGGCAGGAAAATCCGTTGTTAGCACCATAAAGAACTTGTAGCAGTCGTTTACTTTGATTCCATAAACAAACGCTACCATCTTCAGAAGCAGAAGCTAATAAATGGGTATTGGGTTGAAATTGAATTGATAGGATATTACCTTCATGTCTGGGTAATACTCTACTATCCCAGTTATCAGCATTTTTTTCCCAGATTACTATCCCTTCTACACTGGAAGCAGCTAATAAAGGTGCGCCTGATTTTGTCGGTATATCTGACCATGCTAAATTGCGAACTTTACCCGGAAAACCACGCATTACCCAAGGATTTGGATCATTCCACTCCAAAACCGTGATCGAGCGATCCATATTCCCAGAAGCAATATATTTACCATCTGTTGACCACAGTATCACTAAACTGGTTGAATATACTGGTATAACAGAAGGGTCATCATCCCAATTTGCGGACATCCAAAATTTCACACTCTGATAACCCGCAATGGCTAAACTTTCACCGTTGGGATGCCAAGTAATATCTTGGACAGAGGAGGTATCAAAATTCAGGGTGGTTTCTATGTTACCTGTGTCTGCGTTCCATACCTGGACATAACGACCACAGCTAAAAGCTAGTTGATTTTTGGTGGGACTCCAGGCCATGCGGTCTACCCAGGTACGGTTATTTTCTAGAACGCTGATCAGTTCTGCTTCCTCTGACTGTAAACGCCAAATTTTTACTTGTCCATTTTGCCCACCTGCGGCTAAAAATTGTCCATCTTTGGAAAAAACCAGGCTATTTATAGATTCTCCGTCAGATGTTTGTAAATATTGGACTAATTGCTGTTCTAGGTTATGGTATAAAATTACTTCTCCTGCTGCTGAACTCGCTGCCAGAATTTTACCTTGGGATGACCAGGCGATCGCTGTCACGTAATCTGACAACATCCCCTCCCAAATCTGCTCAAACTCACCCTGTATCTTTGTTTTTAAGGACATGATTAATACTTAGTTGTATTTGTAGTATTTTTTGTAATATTTAATAATTTACTTGTAATGATTTACTTATGATCTATTTTTACAACCTAGCAGCAATAAGAATCATTCTCATGATAGCACAAATAGTCTCATGACACAAGATGTTTTAAAATTAGGTTTTCTGTGCGTTAAAAATATTACTATTTTTATGAATGTTGTTTAGGAATCAAAATGGAAAGGGTTATTTCAGCACTTGGTGTTTTAGTATTTATTGGTATATCCTATGCAATTTCTGTTAACCGTCATGCTGTGCGTTGGCGAACTATAGCTTGGGGTTTGGGTTTAGAATTTCTTTTAGCTATAGTCATTCTTAAAACTTCCTGGGGTTTGAAAATCTTTAAATCTTTGGGTGATATTATCGGTAATTTCTTAGCTTTTTCTGATGTCGGTGCTAAATTTGTCTTTGGTGAAAATTTCAAAGATCATTTTTTTGCTTTTCAAGTTCTCCCAACTATCATCTTTTTCTCTGCTTTTATCGGTGTTTTATATCACTATGGTATTTTACAAAGGGTAGTCAGTACCTTGGCTTGGATAATGATGAAAACCATGAAAACATCTGGTTCTGAGTCTTTATCCTGCGCTGGAAATATCTTTTTGGGTCCGACGGAAGCAGCGTTAATGGTTAGACCTTATGTAGCTAATATGACCCAATCAGAATTATTTGCAGTCATGACTGGTGGTTTTGCGACTATTGCCGGCGGGGTATTGGGTGCTTACCTTTCCTTCGGTATTCCCGCAGAACATTTAGTAGCTGCTTTTTTTATGACTGCTCCTACTTCTTTGGTGGTATCAAAGTTAATCTATCCAGAAACAGAAGTATCGGAAACTGCTGGTAAAGTCAGTGTGGAAACAAAGAGTAATTCTGTCAATGTCATTGACGCAGCAACCACCGGTGCGCTTGATGGTGTGAAGTTAGCGGTTAATGTCGGTGTAATGATTATTGCCTTTTTGGGTTTGCTGGCTGCTGTAAATGCCTTGTTAGGATGGTTGGGTTCACTGGTAGGTTTACCGCAATTATCCTTAGAATGGATGTTATCTTTTATTATGGCTCCTGTAGCTTGGTTGATGGGTATACCTTGGGCTGATTGTGGTAAAATTGGCGCTTTATTGGGTAAAAAGACGATTTTAAATGAATTTCTGGCATATTTGGATTTAAGTGAAATGATTAAGCAGCAGCAAATTTCCCAACGTTCTATAATTATTGCTACTTACGCTTTATGTAATTTTGCCAATATTGGCTCAATTGGGATTACTATTGGTGGTATGACTGGTATGGCTGCTAACCGTCAACATGATTTAGCGCGGATGGGTGTTAAATCTATGATTGGGGGATTACTTGCTAGTTTTATTACTGCTGGTATTGCGGGGATGTTGGTTTAAGTGAACATTTAGGTTTTCTGTGCAGATCAGATTTTTCAATTTTTTCAATTGATTTGTTAGGCTGATGGATATAAAGATATTGTAAATTGTTAGTTTCTTAATAATGCTCGAAACCCTGCCTGATGAAAATGGATATCAGCAGTTAGTGCATCAGTAATTCCTCGATTCTGCATCACAATAAACGATATGCAATCAACCAAACCCCATTCTTTATCTTCTCGTTGTTTGAACAAATTAAGTGCCTCTGTATATAACTCCTTCGTTAATAACACTACTTCAATATTAGGATCAGCTTCGAGAGATTCCAAAAGTTGAATCGCGGCTATTCTGTATTTTTGTTTAGAAAGTGCATTACCAATTTCTAGTAATATTGGTTGAGTGGTTACTAAACGAGTTTTGTTAGCCTCAAGCTGATTAGCAATTTGCACAGCCATGAGATGATTTTGATCTGTAAGAGAAGATAAAGCAATAGCAAAAGAAGTATCTAAAAAAACCTCAATCATGAACAGAAACCGTTTCTTCATACAAATACTGGTCAATTTTTTCTGACCAATCTGGTTCACCTTGCAACTGTAAAGACTTAGCAGTTTGAAGAAAGGTTTTAGGTTGTTTCTGTTCGTTGGGTAAAACAGTTTCAACAATAATCCGCACCCTTGTACCTACTGCTAGATTTAAAGGTGATTCTAGTTGCAGGGCTGTACCATCAAATATGCCTTCGAGTTCTTGGATCATGCTTTTGTAAAAACTATGGAATGTTTTCAGTATAGCTTGAAATTTATCTTCGTTGCATCAACCCAACCGACTAGAGTGATAGGAGTTTAAATTATTTTCTCTCATGCCCTTGAAATCCCTTACTATTTCCATAATAAACAGTTTGAAATTCCACTTTATTAGAACTAGGATGATAAAGAGTATAAGTTGCTTGACCAGGAATACGTCCCACATTTCCCACACCAATCACTTGACGGGGTGAAACTGTTACCGTTTGCGGAGAAATTTGACTGTCAAGAGTGGTAATTTCACTTGTAACAGAACCCCCTTGTAACTGATATTGAAAAGTTAAACCAGAACGACCACAAAACAAATTATTTGCTTGCATTCTTGAGAGTCTATCTAACATTTGAATCGGGGGAGTTTCTGGAGTCAGTTCATCACTCACACCAAGAGATGAACCATGAATTAATAAACAATCTAATTCAAAAAAACCAAAATCCAAACTTCTCAACCATTGTACAGTTGAACGAGAAACACATTCCCATAACATTTTGACTGTATCACCCCCATATTTTGCTAATAACTCAGGAGTATCCCCAGAAGGTCCTAAACCATGTAAATTTAAACATTGTTCTTCCCACCAACCTTTGCAAATCATTGGTTGTAACTCACCACGACGGGGAGATTTTACCCTTTCTACAAGTTTTTCACATTCTTTAGTTGGTCCAACTAAATCACCCAAAATATACAAAGCATCTACATAACGTTGACGCTTTATATCAGCAATCACAGCTTCATAAGCTGCTAAATTACCTTCAATTCCACTCAAAATAACCCACATAATTTGATTTTAGATTTTAGGAGTCAGGAGTCAAGGAAATTTTAGATTTTAGATTTTAGATTGGAGATGACAAAAACAATCCAAAATCCAAAATCCAAAATTGATTCACCTTGTACAAACATGAGTAGGATCATCTGCTCTTTCAGCAAATTCTAAACCATTTGCTAAACGCCAAGCAAATATTTTGGGTAATCCTTTTTCAATAATTGCTGCACAGGTTTTTTGATAATCATAAGCAACTTCCCTTAATGTCACTGCTTGAGTTTCTTGATCATAAATTATATAAGTTGCATTCGGTCTACCATGTCGCGGTTCTCCTACTGAACCGACATTGATAATTCTCTTTATAGGAGATGTAAAACTAATTTTCTGTGGTTTTTCCTGACTATTACTCTCAACCCGTACCTGTAAATTACCTGCATCTAAAGTTCTCACATACGGGACATGAGTATGTCCACAAAACAGCACATCTGCACCTGTAGAAATAACCCTTTCTAAAGCGACAAAAGCATCGAGTTCTGGTAATAAATATTCATGGTTACTATGAGGACTACCATGTACAAAAGCTAAATTTCCCCATTGCATACTGTAGGGTAAATTAGCTAAAAACTCGCGGTTTTCTGGATGAATTTCTTTATTAGTCCATTCATGAGCTTGGATTCCTCTTTTTTCTGCTAATAATGAAGGATAGCTACAATCACAAGCATTCAATCCTTCTACTATATCTTCATCCCAACAACCAGCACAGGTAGGAATATCTAAAGAGCGAATTTGGCTAACAACAGCATTGGGATGTGGTCCATATCCCACTAAATCACCTACACAAAATATTTTTTCTGCTTTTTGTTGTTCAATATCTAATAATACAGCATCTAAGGCTTCATAATTTCCATGAATACATGACATGACTGCTATTTTCATACTGCTTGACCTTCTAATAAAATTTGTCTGACTTGTTGTTGATATTGGGAAATTAAATAATCAGATAAACAGCAATCTGATAATGTTGCTTTTAATGCTGGTTCATCTAAATTTTTACCTGATATTTCTAATCCACTAAAACGCTGTGGTCTACCTTCTAAATATCTGGGTAAATCTAATTCTAAAAATCCTATTTGGGGAACACCAGCGACAAAATCACAATATATAGAACGTCCATCATTGACATCAAAAATACCTTTAGCGCGGATAACTTCACCATAAGCACCATGAGTTATTTCATACCAAAAATCTTCTAAACTATTTTCATCAATAACTTGACCAGTTGTACACACGCGCCAAATATTTTCTATTTTGATTGTTTCTACAGGTGCGCCATAGAAAATTTCTTCAGTCCATGTATGATATTCTGAGTTTTGATAATTGGGTGGTAAAATAGCGACTGCACGATAGTTGAGATTATCTAATATTTGGGATATTGTTGATAATTCTAGGTAAGAACCTAATTCAATATAAACATGATTTGCTTCTGGAATTTGATGAATAAATTCAATTTCTTGATTATCCCCAAAAACTTTAATTCCTGGAAATTCAGCAGCTATACAACTATGATCAATTAATACGTTTCCTGTTCCTGGACTGAAATATATTAATTTCTCAAATTTTTCAGAAGGTTGGATTTCTCTGATTTGTTGACGAATCCAGGTAGTTTTTCCAGTTCCAGATAATCCAGCTACAACGGTAATACTTGGTATATTCATGAGCAATTAGAATTATAATTAGAATGATAATTAAAATTATGATTGAGGAAACAGAATTTCTACAGCATTAAAGAAACAACTTCTTGCACCAGTATGACAGGCAATATCGCCAATTTGCTCAATTTTGATGAGAATTGTATCACCATCACAGTCATAAAAAAGCTCTTTTACCTTTTGAATATGTCCAGATGTTGCCCCTTTATGCCATAATTCAGAACGGGAACGACTCCAATAATGAGTTTCACCTGTGGCTAAGGTTTTTTGAATTGATTCGGCGTTCATCCAAGCCATCATTAATATAGTACCATCACGGTAATCTTGAGCGATCGCAGGAATTAAACCTTGGGAGTTAAATTTTAAGTTTCTAATCATTTCAGATGGGAGAATCATATCTAAATAAATCATCAATAAATTGATTAAGTAGTTAAGAGAAAAGTAGGTTGGGTTGACGCAAGGAAACCCAACATTATCAATGCTTTTGTTGGGTTGCGCTATCGCTTAACCCAACCTACGATTATTTCTTAATTACAGCAGGAGTCAGGAGTCAGAAGAATTTTAGATTTTAGATTTTAGATTGAATTTGAGAAAAACAATCGAAAATCCAAAATCGAAAATCCAAAATTGAATCACCTGTCACCTGTCACCTAACTTTAGTGAAAATTAGCATTGTGTCGAATCAAACTCATAAATTCTTCACGGGTGCGAGCATCTTCTGAAAATATACCACGCATTGCACTGGTGACAGTCCAAGAACCGGGTTTTTGCACACCACGCATTACCATACACATATGAGTTGCTTCTATCACTACTGCAACTCCTTTGGGTTTGAGTAACCCTTGCAGTGCGTCAGCTATTTGTAAAGTCAGACGTTCTTGAACTTGCAAACGTCTTGCATACATTTCACAAATACGGGCAATTTTTGATAAACCAATGACTTTACCATTAGGAATGTAAGCGACATGAGCGCGACCAATGACTGGTAAAATGTGATGTTCGCAAGAACTGAAAATGTCAATGTCTCGCACTAATACCATTTCATCCGCACTTTCTGTAAACACTGCTCCATTTAACAATTCATCCAAGGATTCATGATATCCTTTGGTGAGAAATTGTAAGGCTTTAACAACTCTTTTAGGAGTATCTTTCAACCCTTCCCGGTCAGGATTTTCTCCTAGTCCAATCAGCAATGTTCTGACAGCTTGCATCATTTCTGCTTCTGTAACTTTGGGTTGTTGCTGAGTGGATAAAGATGACACAACTTGATCAGCAGAATTGAGAACGGGACTAATTGATAAAGTCATTGTTTGCTTTAGATTTGATAAATTATGGGTTGGTTAATAGCTCATGCAAGATGAATCACTATTAACTGTTTTGAGCAATTTTTTAACACTTATTTATCATAGCAGACAATTGTTAAGTTTTGTATAAATTTCGGTTTTATCCAATTTTCTGCCAATAAAAACTACCTGATTTTTAGGTTCTGTTTTCCAGTCATCAGCATTTAAACTGTAACGAGGTCCACTGAGTTGAAAAATATGGCGCAACTCACTATCACTAAACCATAAAATGCCTTTAGCTCTAAATACATCCTGTGGCATTTCTTCAACTAGGAAGTTCTCAAATTTATTTACTTCAAATGGTCGATCTGCTTGAAAAGATATGGATACAAAACCATCATTTTCTAAATGGTGTGAATGATGATGATGTTCATGGTGTTCATGATCATGGTGGTGATGTTCATGATCATGATGATGGTGTTCATGTTCGTGAGTATCTTCTACATCATCGATAATATACTCATCTTTTGGTGTTAAGCCTACACCTAAAATTAATGGTAGAGGAACTTTACCAAATTGAGTATGTAAAATTCTTGCTCCCTGTTTCACATCATGGATAAAATCTTCTATTTCTTGTAATTTATCCAATTCCACCAAATCTGTTTTATTCAGCAGAACAATATCACCATAGGTAATTTGTTGTAATGCTGCTTCACTTTCAAAATGTCGTTGATCAAATGTCTCTGCATCTACGACGGTAATAATTGAATCTAGATTAGTTAAATCTCTGAGTTCTGTTCCCAAAAAAGTTAAGATAATTGGTAATGGATCTGCTACTCCAGTAGTTTCAATGACTAAATAATCAATGCGTTCTTCTCTTTCTAAAACTCTATACACTGCATCAACTAAACCATCATTAATGGTGCAGCATATACAACCATTGCTGAGTTCTACCATATCTTGGTCTACAGAAACTAGCAATTGGCTATCAATATTAATATCACCAAATTCATTAACGAGAACTGCCACTTTTAAATCTTGTTTATTTTGCAGAATTTGATTTAATAATGTGGTTTTTCCACTACCTAAAAATCCTGTAATGATAGTGACAGGCATTCCTGTTTTGGGAATAGCTGGAATTGTATTTACAGTTGATTCTGTTACAGTATTCATATTTAAACCTTGTGAATTGAAAATGTTGATGTTTGAAATTAATCAAAAAAATTAACCGCCTGTCAAATTTAAGCTGTTTTGTAAATACTTGACAAGTTCAGCTAAATTCAAAACCCCTAAATCTCCCGATTTTCTACTTCTGACACTCAAAGTTTTGTTTTCTACTTCCTTCTTACCAACTACAGCAACAACAGGAATTTTTTCTAGTTCTGCTGTGCGAATCTGTTTACCTAAACGCTCCCCACTGCTATCTACTTCTACTCTAAATCCGCTTTTTTGTAAATCATTTGCTACAGATGTTGCATATTCTCGACAATCATCACTTACAGGTAAAAGCCGCAGTTGTACAGGTGCTAACCATAGGGGAAAATCACCTGCGTAATTCTCGATTAAAATGCCAAAAAAGCGTTCTAAAGAACCAAAAATAGCCCGATGAATCATGATGGGTTGTTGACGACTACCATCGGATGCTATATATTCCATCTCGAATCTTTGGGGTAAATTAAAATCTACCTGAATTGTGGAACATTGCCATAAACGACCGATCGCATCTTTAATTTTAATGTCTATCTTTGGTCCATAAAAAGCTCCGCCTCCTTCATCTATAATATAATTCCAACCTTTAGCATTTAAAGCTTGTTCTAGCGCTGTGGTTGCTAATTCCCAAACGTCATCATTGCCGACTGATTTATCTGGACGGGTGGAAAGATTGACTTCATATTGTTTAAAGCCAAAATCTGATAAAATTCGCTCGGTGAGGTTTAAAACTCCTAAAATTTCCTCAGCAATTTGTTCGGGTAAACAAAAGATATGGGCATCATCTTGAGTAAAGCCTCTGACTCGCATTAAACCATGTAATGCTCCAGAACGTTCATAGCGGTATACTGTTCCTAATTCTGCCCATCTTAATGGTAATTCTCGATAGGAATGAAGTTGATGTTTGTAAGTTAGAACATGAAAAGGGCAATTCATGGGCTTAATTTGATAAGCCTGATTTTCTACATCCATCGAGTCAAACATATTCTCTTGATAGAAGTCAAAATGACCCGATGTTTTCCATAAATCGAGATTGGCTACATGAGGTGTATATAATAGTTGATAACCAGATTCTAGATGAGCTTTGCGCCAATAATCTTCAATGATGTAGCGAATAATTGCACCTTTAGGATGCCAAAATACTAAGCCCCCTCCAGCTTCTTCTTGAATACTAAATAGATTAAGTTCTTGTCCTAATTTGCGATGATCTCGACGCAGTGCTTCTTCTCTTTGTTGTAGGTAAGTTTCTAGTTCAACTTTTGTTGTCCAAGCTGTACCATAAATTCTTTGTAGTTGCTGTTTGGTTTCATCTCCTTGCCAATAAGCACCGGCAACATTTAATAATTTAAAGGCATTAGCATCAATTTCACTGGTAAAGTTAATGTGGGGTCCTGCACACAAGTCCCACCAATAATTATTGGCAGGTTTAATATCTGTGACAAACAATGAAGGTTCTGAGTTGGCAATTTCAGGAGTACCAATAAAGTAACGGGTGATAATTTCTGACGCGGGAATGCGTTCTAAGATTTCTAATTTGTAAGGTTCGTTTAATTCGGCAATTTCGGCGCGAATTTCTGCTCTTTCTACTTCTTCGCGGATAATAGGTAAATTAGCTTTTATTATCCGTCTCATCTCTACTTCAATTTTTGCCAAGTCATCGGTAGTGATGCTGACTGGACAATCAAAATCGTAGTAAAATCCTGTTTCTGTGACAGGTCCAATTGCTACTTTAGTTCCTGGAAATAACTTTTGTACCGCCATTGCCATGATATGGGCGCTTGTATGGCGAATGCGTGTAAGTTTGTCGCTATCTTGCTCGTTTAAGCTGTCTTGGGACTGGGTTAATGAACTGACCATAGCAAAAAAATGAGAATCGTTATCAGTCTAGCGCAAAAAGGTCTGAATGTTACGTTTATTTTTTGGGACAATACAGTAAGGAGGCAGAATTTTGGATTATATTGAGTTTCTTCCAATCCAAAATCCAAAATCTAAAATCCAAAATTGTATTAGCTGGCTTTAATTTCCGTAATACTAGCTGAAAAAGCTACACTGGGTTTAACTATTGCTGGAACGATTTTTTCACAGGCCATTCTTGCACCGGATAGGTTTCTAGCTGTGGGTCCTACTTGCAATGCTGCTAAACCACCCATGATAAATAATTCACAACCAGGCCAACGCAGATAAGTATCTAAAACCGGTAAACCGTTAACTATTTGGGTGGGATAGGTGGCTAAAATGTCCTGTAGTAAGGGTTCTGTGGTGACATCAAATTTAGTACCTGTGGCTGACCAAATATAATCAAAGTTGTAAATATTACCGTTATCACATTCTACTTGCCAGTTATTACTTAACCATTCTGCTTTGACTATTTGACAGTTTTCATCAATGATAATATTACCACGATGCTTTTCTTTACGAAGTTGGGTAGCGATCGCTGGTGTGATAGAACCACCATTTCTAGCTTCTTGAATGAGTTTCCAGCGTTGTTGCCAATTTTGCTCAAAAAATCCTTTGAGATATTTTGGTCCTAACCAACCAGGTGCAGCGTCAAATAGCTTTTCTGATAATTGTCGGCGCATCATTAAGTGAACTTTTGCACCGCGAGAAATTGCACCAACGGCTAAATGTCCACTGGTTAAACCACCACCGACAATTAAGACTCTTTGACCTGCTAAACTGTGATATTTCCGTAAATCTACAGTGTGAGAATGGCTGAGTCTATCTTGAGGATACACTGTTTTAATTTGATTGACCCAATCAGGGATGTTAATTTTACCGCTACCTGTTGCTAACACTACCCGCCTTGCAGTTACGGTTTTTCCATCTGACAGCCCTAATTGAAATTGAGGACGCAAATGATCTGAAAGGGGTTTAATGCTGGTTACAGCTACAGGAATGACCTGATCCTGTAACTGACGTTCGGTAATTACATCCTGGCAAAAATCCGCAAATAGTTGGGTTCCGGGTAAGTCGTAGGGGGGAAAAAGTTCTACAGAACGAGATTCAGCAAATTTCCTTAAAGCAAAGGGGTTAGGGTGGGGATGATGCACTGCTGGGGATCTTAAATGGGGAATTTCCAAGGCTGCAAATTGCTGTTTCCAGCGACTCAACCATGTACCACTAGGATCAAATACAGCGAATTTACCTTTGATAGATTGGCGTTTTTGCAAGAGATGGGCAACTAAAGTTAGTGCCTGAGGTCCAGCACCGATTATTGCTAAGTCAATTTTTGTCATTAGTTATTAGTCATTAGTTATTAGTCATTAGTTATTAGTCATTAGTTATTGGTCATTGGTCATTGGTCATTAGTCATTAGTCATTAGTTACTTGTATTTATTCTGAACTTCTGATAGCGAAGCCATACTCCTGTCACTCCTGACTCCTGACTCCTGACTCCTGACTCCTGACTCCTGACTCCTCAAAAGTTACATCAACATCAAAGCTACTTCTTTGGCGAAGTAAGTTAAAATTAAATCTGCACCAGCCCGTTTCATGCTGGTTAAGGTTTCTAAAATTACCTTTTTCTCATCTATCCAACCATTAGCGGCTGCGGCTTTGATCATTGCGTACTCACCGCTAACGTTGTATGCTGCTACGGGTAAGTTAGTATTGATTTTGACTTGATGGATGATATCGAGATAAGCTAGGGCTGGTTTCACCATGACTATATCTGCACCTTCAGCAATATCTAATTCCACTTCTTTTAAAGCTTCTTTGGTATTCCCCGCATCCATTTGATAGGTTTTTTTATCGCCAAATTTGGGGGCGGAATCTAAAGCATCTCGGAATGGTCCATAATAGGCTGATGCGTATTTTGCCGAGTATGCCAAAATACCGACATTAATATAACCTTCTGCGTCTAAAGCTTTACGAATTGCCCCGACTCTACCATCCATCATGTCAGAAGGAGCGACAAAATCAGCACCGGCTTGAGCTTGGGAAAGTGCCATTTTTGCCAATACTTCGACCGTGGGGTCGTTCAAAATAACGCCGTTTTCGTCTACTAAACCATCATGACCGTGTGTGGTGAAGGGATCAAGGGCGACATCGGTAATAACGATGATGTCGGGAACGGCTTTTTTGATAGCTTTGATGGTTGTTTGTACTAAACCTTCTGGGTTGTAGCTTTCTGTACCTGTGTCATCTTTTTGGTGTTCTGGGATAACTGGGAACAGGGCGATCGCCTTAATTCCCAATTGTGACACTTCGGCTATTTCTTTGAGCAGTAGATCCAAAGAATAACGATAACATCCTGGCATGGAAGGAATTTCTACTTTTTGTCCTTCCCCAGTCATCACAAACATAGGATAGATCAGATCATCTACTGTGAGTGTGGTTTCTCTGACCATGTTCCGTAGGGTTTCGGTCCGCCGCAAACGACGGGGACGCTGAGGCAGGTTTAAGGGCTTATCGGTGTTTGAATTCGCAGACGACATAGTGCAAATATAAAATGATAATCATTATTATATAGGCTGCGGAGTGATATGTGGGATATGGCAAAGCTGGAAAGAATAGTTTAATTATCAGTTGTAAATTGACTATTAATATCTCTTGAGTGATGCAGTATCCGAACTATCTCAATCCCATCATCAATTTTTGTGTAAAATACGATGTATGGTTTAACAAGAAAGCTTCTGAGTTCTGGCAACAAATCATCTCTGCTTCTACCCATGCCAGGAAATTTAGCTAACTTTGGGAAGCAATTGAGAATTTTAGCGATTTCTGTATCTGCTGCGATTTGATTATTTTGGGCAATATAAACCCATATATCTTCTAAATCTTGTTCAGCTAGTTGGGAAATTCTGTAGTTATTCATGTAACTCTTTATTTACCTAGCTGATCCTGTCCTCGTGCTTTAATCTTTTCCAGCAAAGTGGGTAAAGACTCATCGTTATATTCGCTGTATTCTCCATTTTTTAACTGTTCCGCACCTAAAGATACATCGCGTTGCAATGCTTCAAACTTTAGCTTTTGCAATTCCGACTCTGCAAGCTGTAAACGTTCTTGAGTTTGTTGAAAACTAGCTACATCTTGAATGACAATTTCTGCTTTACCGTTAACAGTGAGAACGAGAGGAGATTTTGTAGCTTTGATGTGTTCGATAAACTGTTTGACGTTGCGTTTGAAGTCTGTGAGTGGGTGAATATTTTCTAGGTTAATCATAAAATATCGTACTTAATTCAGTCTTTTTTCCATATTGTATATGATGAAATCAGGATTTACGCAACTGACATAATTCTCTGATTGTGCTTTTATAGAGATAGGTGAAGTTTTGTAAATAAAATTGACTACTATAGTTACGCCCACAACCACTACACTGCCAACCGCTTGGCATCGTTTAAAACCTATTTGGCAAGGTGAAGGAGAGGAAATTCAAAAAGGTTTACCTCATACTCAGTTAGCACCTGCTTGGCAATTACTACTTTTAGGTGATGGTTCTCCAACCAGACATTTACAATTACTGACTTGTGAACCCACAGAAGTAGACGTAATAGATATGTCTTTAATTGGCAACAATTCAGATCACGCCCCTAGCTTAATTGAAGCCGTACCAGGTCCGAGATTGCGCCGTCAGGTATGGCTGCGGACTGCTTCCGGTAAAAGATTGGGTTATGCGACTTCTTGGTGGGAAGCAAGTCATGTAGATGAATTTTTGCAAAATCGGTCTTTACCAATTTGGGCAAGTTTAGCCCGTATCCGTACAGAATTGTATAGAGATATTCGCGGAATTTATTGTGGTTACTCAGAAGCTTTAGAGTTAGGATTTGAGCAAACCGGACCATTTTGGGGTCGCCATTATTTGTTTTGGCATCATGGACAGCCTCTCACCTTAATTTATGAAGTTTTTTCACCTTATTTAACTAAATATTTGGGTCAGACACAGTTGAGTGGTAGTGAAGATTAAATTAGGATAAAACAACTAACTGAGAACCAATGATTTGTAGTCAGGATATAACTATCCCAACGTATTTGAAGGACATCTTACTCAAGATGCAAATTAATTTCCACAAGATTCCATTGGGAATTTGACAAAACAAGTTAAATAAAATATCTATCAACAATAACTTACTGTTTTTCTTCTCGTTAACAATAAGATTCCCTAATTCTTCAAGAAGTGGGGAATCTGAGCGAGATTAAATGAACTTTGTTTGATTCAAAACATCAAATCAGTAATTTGTTCTCAATTATTTATAGGTATAAATTGCCATGGGAATACCTATTGTGTCTAGTGTGATCAAGAAAAAAAAGAAACCGTCTTTAGTCCTAACCCTATCAACTGCTGGGTTATTGATTGGTGCTGGAAGTGCTGCATATTGGTTTTTCACCCAAGGACAACCATTATCTAGAAATTTGCCAGTAGGTGCAAATATTATTCCTCAAGATGCTTTGTTTGCAGTTTCTTTGACAACGGATACTCAACAATGGAAAAAGTTAAGGGAGTTTGGGACACCAGAAACTCAAAAAGCACTGGATAAAAATTTAATCAAGTTGCAACAACGCTTGTTAACTAATAATGGTTATAACTTCGAGAAAGATATTCAACCCTGGGTAGGGGATGAAGTAACTATCGCTGTTTTAGCTCCTTCATTAGAGAATAAAACATCTAAACAAGTAGCGACGGATGCTGAGATTTATGAACAGTCAATGGTGATGGTTTTACCAATCAAAAATCCCGAAACTGCCAAAAGTATTTTGGCACAACCTAAATCATTGAAACAAGGCAAATGGATTGAGCGCACTTATCAAGGCATCACGATTAAACAAACCCAAGGACAAGCTGGACAAAAGCTTTCGGCTGCATTAATAGATCAGCAATTTGTCGTGATTACAGATAATGATAAAACCACAGAAAGAACAATTGATGCCTATAAAAATCAAGCTTCTTTAGCAACATTAGAAGGCTTTGCCACAAACTTCTCAAAAACAAGCAATTATAAACCTTTTGCCCAATTTTATATCAATGTACCAATAGCTGCCAAAATAGCAGCAGCGGCTCCTAATCGACGTTTACCTGCTCAGGTGCTGACGCAACTTCAAAATAATCAAGGTGTGGCGGGAACTATTACCTTAGAAGCACAAGGAGTTAGGTTAAAGGGTGTTTCTTGGTTAAACCCCAATAGTAAGCGTGTGCTGGCGGTAGAAAATAAAGCCGGCAGTATGCAAAATCGCCTTCCCAGCGAAACTTTAATGATGTTGTCTGGCAGTAACTTACAGCGTTTGTGGACAGACTATGTTTCTACTTCTAAAGGAAATCCTTTGTCACCTATCAAGCCGGAAAAACTGCGACAGAGTGTAAAATCTTTGACAAATTTGGATTTAGAAAAAGATTTACTCAGTTGGATGAAAGGGGAATTTTCAGTTGCTGTAATTCCTAATACGCCAAAAAATGCAGCACCGGATAATTTTCGGGCTGGTTTAGTGTTTATGGTTAAGGCTAGTGATTCTCAGGGCAATTTACGCCAATCTGCGGAAACTGCTTTACAAAATCTCGATGAAGTGGTGAAAAATCAATACCAGTTTAAAGTCGAGCCAGGTACTGTGGCGGGTAAACCTGTTGTGAACTGGATTTCACCTTTTGGGACTTTGACTGCTACTCATGGTTGGTTAGATCAGGATGTGCTTTTCTTCGTTTTGGGCGCTCCTGTCAGCGATAAAATCGTTCCCAAATCCAACAACACACTAGCCAGCACTCTGCCTTTTCAACAAACAGTTCCCTCTGAACTTAATCCACCCAAAGGACAATTTTTCTTAGATATGGAACGGGCGGTTAAAAGTTTTACTCTCAATACTGCATCTCCCAACCAACAAGCATTACTAGCAGCAATACGCACTGTTGGGATGACAACTGCTGTCAAAGATAATCGTAGTCAGCAATATGACATTTTTCTGGAGTTGAAAAAGGGTAAGTAGGGACTGGGGACTGGGTAATCAATTTTATTTTTCCCAATCAACTGTCAACTATCAACTATCAACTATCACCAAAACTAGATAGGATCAGGATAGTCGGAATGCTGTAAGCAAAAAGTATCAGTATTTGAGTTAAATTGATTTTCTAACTGGAACTGATCACTGATTTACTGGAGAGAAGTGTTTATGAATCTGGTTGTACTCCAGAACTGGCTGGATAATGCCTCCTTTGCTGTTTTGTTCTGCACTATGCTGGTGTATTGGGTGGGGGCGGCTTTTCCGAGTTTATCGGTGACTGCGGCTTTGGGGACGGCTGGAATGGCGATCGCTAATTTGTGTATTGCTACTCTTTTAGGGGCAAGATGGATTGAAGCTGGTTATTTTCCTCTCAGCAATCTTTATGAGTCTCTATTTTTCCTCACTTGGGGAATTACTGCTGTCCATCTCATTGCTGAAAATACAAGTCGTAGCAGGTTAGTGGGGGTTGTAACTGCTCCTGTAGCGATGGGAATTACAGCTTTTGCTACTTTAACCTTACCTTCAGAAATGCAGGTTTCTGAACCTTTAGTACCGGCTTTAAAGTCGAATTGGTTGATGATGCACGTCAGTGTGATGATGTTGAGTTATTCGGCTTTGATGGTGGGTTCTTTGTTGGCGATCGCTTTTTTAATTGTCACTCGCGGCCAAAACATTCAATTACAAGGAAGTTCTTTTGGCAATGGTGGTTATCGCACCAATGGTTACAAACTCATCAAGGCTGAAGAATTAGTCACAGAAACCCTAACTCCTGCATCGGAAAATAATGGTTTTTCCCGGTTGGAAAGTAATAACAACGGTAATGGTACTGCTGTTTTAGATGTGGTGAAAACTGCGCCTATTTCAACTGCGGAAATTCTTTCTCCTCAACGTCTTACCCTAGCAGAAACCCTAGATAATATTAGTTATCGCGTGATTGGTTTGGGTTTTCCCCTACTCACAATTGGTATTATTGCTGGTGGAGTTTGGGCTAATGAAGCTTGGGGTTCTTATTGGAGTTGGGACCCAAAGGAAACTTGGGCTTTAATTACTTGGTTAGTTTTTGCTGCTTATCTTCATGCGAGAATTACTCGCGGTTGGCAAGGTAGAAAACCGGCAATTTTAGCCGCAGGTGGTTTTGTTGTAGTTTGGATTTGTTATTTGGGTGTGAATCTTTTGGGTAAAGGTTTACATTCTTACGGTTGGTTTTTCTAGTTTTAGCTGTCAGCAGTCAGCAGTCAGCTTTCAGCTTTTGATGTTTTGATCATTAATTCCTCCTTTCTGTTGAGAGGGGGAATCTTTTTTTATCTCACGCAAAGACGCAAAGGCGCAAAGGAAGAAAGGAAGATTTTATACAAACGGTTACAAAACTTAAACAACTGTATTAACCACCCTACCTAGAATGAACAATCCGACTAGGATAAACTCTAAAAGAATCAAAAAAATTAGTTGTTTCTGTAGTTAATTCATACGCAGTTCTAGCTCCCAATAAATAAAGTCTTCGTCTGACTACATATCCTTGATATTGTCCTTGAGTACCATCAGAATGTTGGATCAATAAATCAATTCCTGGATATCCTTTAATTACCATATTTGTGCTTTTTACAACCTTACCCCTGATATCAAGATTTTGTCGCAGAGCAGTTTGTAGGACTTCTCGAATGTCTTTTGAACTCAAAGAATAAATATCGAGAGGTATGTCTTTATGAAAGATCATATAGACTGTTCTGGTGGTTGTATTCATCGTCATTAAACTATTGTTAGTATTTTCTATCACCGCTCCAGGCATCCAAATTTCAAAATCTCGTTGAGGTCCATAATAATAATCATTTATGGCAATTTTTAGGGGTTGTTTTTTCGTGAATTTTGTGGTTGAATTTAATGCTAAATTACCATCAAAAATTTCAGATTTTCCTTGATTTACTAATGCCATTACTGGATTTTGTATTGCCAATAAAGCTAGTGGAAACAGAAAAATTACAATTGGTTTTAAGTTGGGATTGAACTTCATAACTTATTGCTCCTAATCCTAAAATTTGATTCATTATTATTGATATTCTTTTGCTGGTACTCTAAAAGCTGCATATTTCCATTCCCCGCTTTCTAAATATTCGATTTTAAATTCTCCTTGAGTCAATAAAGCAATATCTTTCAGTTCTATTACTCCATTTTCTCTGACAATCACACAATCTGAATTAGTCGTCGTAGTTTGATTTGAAGTTGTATTTATTTGATTGAGAATTATTTTTCGAGAATCTTGATATTCCCTCTCAGTTATCAGTTTAGAATCATACAATTTTTTTAGTTCTATCAATTTGCTTGTGATGTCCGATCCATCTGTTTTTTGGACATTATCTACTGTGCAAGAATCTGGTTTAAAAGCAATTTTTCTGACCGGATGATCCCACCATTTAGAAAACTGAGTCAACCAATTCGTGGTTCTTGTTGTATGTATAACTCTGACTTGATTACCAGTTATTTCTAAACGCACCCAATCAGTTGATCTTTTTTGGATTAATCCACCAAATCCCCAAGCTATAACGCTACCAACTGACACACCAGAATCTGATAAACGCAGCTTAATAACTCTAGTTCCTATCCATTGTGCTACATCCATTTGAGCCTGAGATATGGTCTTAGTCTTCTGAGGAATAAAAATAGTATTTTTTTCTATAGCAATTGAGGGATTTGCTACTACACAATTGAAAAATAATACTACTAAAACGCTAATTTTTTTGTTCATAACTTCCTTGAATATGGTATGATTATCCTGATTTTTATTTAACAAATTCTACATCAACATAAGAACACTGTTTTTTGTCATCGCAATTTACCGCCACCAATGAGCCATCAGTTTGAATTGAAAATAAAAAATTATCAGCAGCATAAGTAGGATGAGGAATAGAAGTTCCAGCATAAACCGGGTTAGCTCCTAATAAAACTAATCCTTGGGATGAAGACATTAGTTTTATTACTTGATCTACAGTCGCTTTCTGTCTTCGATTAGGATCAAAATAATTAACTCTCAAAACTCCATAATACCCATTCATAACAAGAGCGCCTTGATGAACAATTCCATGCCCACTCCATGTCAATTTCCATGCTCCATAAACAGGAGAAATTGCTTCAGTTAATTGGGCAATTTTTAATGATGAAGATGGAGTAACAATTTGATAATTGTTAGTGAAATTAGTTTTGATAAAAGCATTTTTAGCATCTGCTGGTTTGATGCCAAATAATCCAATTGCTAAAACGAATAGGCATACATTTTTCTGACAATTCATATCTTGTATTCCTCTCTTTTTTTTACCAAAATAGACATCTTAAACCGAGAATAATTATTAATTTTTTATTGGCAACTTGACGCAATATCATAAACATGGATACAACAAGTCTAATCAATAGAATGAAATTAGTAGAGTAAATCAGATGCACCGTAGAATATGCAATCAATAACGTTTGTATTACCCCCCCTGCTTTTAAAGGGATTTGATTTATGACAACATCTCAGAAAATGGGTATAATGATTAACAAACTTGCCGATAACCAACGGTGACACCATAGGAATTAGCAGAGCTTATCTCGTTACCAGCATCATCATCATCCCCTCCTTCATAACTATATGTAAATAAATGTACTTTATTTACAGTGATTATACTGGCACAGACCGCCAATTATGATCTTGTCTGTTGACGTTCACAAATTCTGACAGTGAAATTACTTGATCAGGATATTAGCCCTGAATGAGTATTGATCAACCACAACAACCTCTTTTTTTGTCCTTACACAAAAAAGTATCTCATTACTATATGTAATTGTCATCACTAACTAATTATCAGTATTTAAGCTCATAAAACTAATAAAACTAATAAAGTTAATAAAGTTAGTGCAAATTAAGATACAATCCACAATACGAGCTTGAAAGAAAACTGGACTATGGATGGGAAAGAGTTAATCAAACTATTTAAAGATTGGGTAAAGCGGGAAAAAGAACAAGATTTAGATTTAGATCCTTGTGAAGAAGCAATTCTGGAATATTCTCTGCAAGGTGAACCATACAAAAAGATGAAAATTCCCAATTATGCTCCCAGTACCATCATGATTATTAAAGGTCCCCAATTATTCAAGAAACTGGGTAATACCATAGGAACAGATATAAATAAAAAAAATTGTCGGTTAGTGCTAGACGAACTTTTAAAAGAAAAGAAAGAACTTGTCACAGAAGAGAACACTAAGCACATATCACAGATAAATTCACATATAAATTCACAGATAAATTTGCTGGAAGCACCAGATGTAAGTGATTTTTATGGACGACAACAAGAACTGTCTGATTTACAAAAATGGATAGTTACCGAAAACTGTCGTGTGGTAGGTGTTTTGGGGATAAATGGTATTGGTAAATCTGCACTAGTGAGGGAGTTAGTTGAAAAGGTTAAAAATTATTTTGATTATGTGATTTGGAAGAGTCTTGAATATTCCCCTTCCTTAGCAGAAATTTTAACTGATATAGAGTGCTATTTTGCACCAAATAATCCAGCAACAAATATAAATAGAAGAATTACAAATCTGATTAATTTATTAAATCAGCATCATTGTTTATTAATATTTGATCAATGGGAAGGAGTGATGGGAAATAGTGAAGTATCGGAAAATTATGATTTATTACTAAGAAAAATTGGAGATTTAGCACATAATAGCTGCTTAGTTTTTACCAGTGTACAAAGACCAAGAGTAATGAATTTATTTGTCAATAGACAACAAATTAAGGAACTTTCATTATGCGGTTTACAAATTCAAGATGCTAAAAACCTATTGACAGAGTTGGGAATTGTCAATTCAGGAATAGAACAACTAATTGACACATACAAAGGACATCCATTAGCTTTAATTCTGGCTTCTGAACCAATTAAAAATATTCACGATGGACAAATTTATGAATTTTTGGAAGGAACAATTTATATACCTGATGTGATCATGGGATTACTTGATAAACTTTTTGTGAATTTAACAAACTTAGAAATTCAAATTATGCAACAATTAGCGATAGCGACAGAACCACTATTAATTACTCAAATATCTCAAATTTTCCCCTTTAAGGGAGAAATTAGTCAAGCGATAGATAATTTATGGCAAGTGCGTTTGCTTGAAAAAGCTGATATATTAGCAGGAGGTAAAATTCTTTGGGTTCTGAATCCTTTAATTAAAAAATATATTAAAAGACGTTATAACTGATTGTAAAGGTTGATTACATGAAAAAAATCCGCAAAAACTTCCGTCAATACACCATCAGGGCTAAAATAACATTTTTGATCTTGATATTGAGTTTTACTGTTTGGGGATATTGGATTATTCATCCTCAAGATAATTTATTTATTGGGTTATATAATCATTATTTTTATAAGACTTGGTGTAAAAATTTTGAACTAAATGACAATTTATCTTGTGGTGAGGAAAGTTTATTTACACAAGAGAAATTTCCAGATTTTCATCCAGGTAACTGGCAAAAAGCTGTTAATTATTTTACTGAAAAGAGAAAGACAGAACAAAATAAGCCGGAATTTTTGATCTACCTCAATAATGCCAAATTGATGCAACAGGAGAAAGTCACTGGCAAAAAAAGTTACACTATTGCTGTTGCAGTTCCTATTAATCGAGACGCTGAAGGTATAGCAGAATCTTGGTTAAGGGGTGCTGCACAAGTTCAGGAAGAATTTAACAAAAATCCTAAATATCCAGGTCTAAAAATTATCATTGTTAATGATAAAAATAACCCTGACACTGTCAATAAATTAGCTGAATATATACTCTCTAAAAAAGACATAGTTACAGTTATTGGACATTATGCCTCTGAAGTCACTAAAGCTGCTTTACCAGTTTATCAAAAGCATCAAATAGTAGTGATTTCTCCTGGTGCTACCGCTCTGCGATCAGATATTTTAGCTGGTCATAAATATCCAGATAATTTTTTCTTTCGCACTGTTAATAGCGTTAAAGTTCAGACTCCTCTACTGATTGAAAAATTGCAATTAGCTAACGAAGAAAAAGTAGCTATTTTCTACACACCAAGTAGCACCTATAGCAAATCAGCCTTGGAAGAATTTCGTAAGCGATTGGATGCAAATAAGATAATTGCAATAGATATATCTAAATCTAATTTTATTCCTAATAAGATATTAAATGAAGTTAAAAAACAAGGAGCTAAATCACTTATTTTGATCCCCGATGGTCATGTTAATTCTCTCTCTTTCAAAAATACTTTAGGTCTAATTTATGTTAATGAAAATCAATTACCAATGGGAGGACAATCGGTGTTGTATGATCGCCAGATACTCAATCGTAAAAATATTGTCAAAAATCTTTTAATATCCATCCCTTGGCATCCTTTAACCAGTCCTAATCAAAAGGTTATTAGCAAAGCCCAAAACCTTTGGGGAACAGGTAATATAGATGCTCAAACTGCGATGTCTTATGATGCTATTTTGGTGTTGGCAAAAGCTCTTGAAAATGTATCTATAAATGATTCTTTGCAAAAACAAAGATTGGATATACAGCAGCAATTAACTACTTTACAGGTTGAAGAAGGAGCTTCTGGGACTATTTCTTTTGATGAATATGGAGATAGGAAAGAAAATATTTCTCAAATAGTCCGTGTTGTATCTGTACCTCGTAAATGTTCTGAGTATGAGGCTATGTTTGTACCGATTAACTATAATGTATCAAATTTAAAGTGTCTAGATCAGGAAGCATCCCAATTTTGAAAAAATGACAGCAGCAACACTAAAAAATCTCTTAAACTCTCTTACCTTTGTGTCCTTTGCGCCCTTTGCGGTTCAATCATATCAGTCCCTTGGAACATTTAAGTTCGTTAGATCAAAATAAATTTACACAAATTTACACATTTGGGATGCTCCCATATATAATGCTAAAATCTTCAAATAAACCCATATTTTATTAACCGAAAGGAGAGATAATTATGATCGAACCAGGAGATATCATCAACAATCGTTATCATGTACTTCAAGAATTAGGAGATGGGAATTTTGGTAAGACTTTTGAGGTAGAAGATAGCTTGAATGGTGATCATAAAGTCATTAAAGTTTTAAGGTTCGGAAATTCTAGCAATCCGAAAGTGGTGGAACTTTTTGAACAAGAATATGATGTATTGAAAAAATTAAATCATCCAGGAATTCCCAAGGTGAAAGTGGATGGTTATCTCAAATTTCGTTGTATTCACACCCAGGAAATTTTACATGGTTTAGTAATGGAGAAAATCGCTGGACAGGATTTAGGTGAATGGCTAAAACAAAATCAAAAAATTCCTAACACCAAACTAGCTATTGAATGGCTAAAACAACTAATTGATATTTTAGATCATGTTCATAGTCAAAACTATTTACATCGGGATATTAAGCCAGATAACATTATGTTAAAACCTGATGGACAATTAGTATTAATTGATTTTGGGATTGTTAAAGAAGCTACTCAAAAAAGTCAAAAGCAAACTATTCCCGGTACACAAATTGGCACACCTGGTTATTGTTCACCAGAACAAGAAAATGGCATAGGGGTAACTTATCAATCTGATTTTTTTTCTTTGGGTCGTACTTTTGTTCATTTACTAACTGGAATTTATCCTGGAAATGGAAACTTGCAACTAGATCCAAGAACTTCAAAGTTATTATGGCGAGATGAAGCTCCAGAAATTTCTGAAGAATTTAAAGATTTAATTGATGATTTAATAGAGCATCAACCACGAGACAGACCAAGAAATACGCAAGAAATTTTGCAGGAAATCAAAGAAATTGAAGCAGATAATAAGCCAACTTTATTTCCTGTACCAATTGTTTTTTTAAGTTTTGCTCTCAATCTAGTTTTCTTGACTTTACTAGCTATGGTAAATATATTAACGCTAGGCTGGAAAGTGTTTTTCTTGGTTGTCGTCTGTGTGATTGGTGGGTTTCTCTTTTTACCTTTGATTAAATATTTATTATAATTAAACTTATGAGCTTAAAAAGATTGATCAGAAAAATTAACAGAAGTTTTGGTAAAAAACTAACATCTTTGGTTGTTGCTTTAGGATTATTAATTATTGTTCCTACTTCTATATACTTAATTTTTACTACTTCTGAAATGGAGTCTCATATTACGCTGCAAGAGAATGTTATAACTAATTCTCGTGGACAGAATCTTAGTTCATGTCCTCAACTAATTATCAAAAATACTGATCTGAACAACAGAATTAGTTTAGGAAATAAAACTCTTATTGGAGAACAATTTCTCATTCCTGATCATACAGATATGAATAGAAATAAAAAAATTCAACTATCTGTGAAAAAAAAGCAAGCCGGGACTCAAGCTTTTGCCCAGGGAAATTGTGAGGAAGCAAAAAAGCTATTTGCAGAAGCCAAAAATATATTTCCTAATGATCCAGAAAATATTATTTATTTGCATAATGTTCAAGTCGGATCAAATCCTCTCAAAATAGCCGTTAGTGTACCCATCGGCAACCAACCGCCTATTGCTCAAGAAATCCTCCGGGGAGTCGCTTATGCTCAATATAAAATTAACGAAACCGGGATTAATAACCGAAAATTACTGGTAGAAATTATCAATGATGACAATGATTCAGCGGTGGTGAAAAAAGTAGCTGAAGAATTAGTTAAAGATGCTACAATACTTGCTGTTATAGGACATAATACAAGTAAAGCTTCACTGGCAGCAGCACCCTTTTATAACGACCAATTAGTGATGGTTTCACCTACTAGCACAAGTGATAATCTCTCTAATTATAATAAATTCATTTTTCGGTCTGTATTTACTAATCGAGAGATGACAAAAACTTTAGCCAAATATGCAGTTAAAACTATTAACAAAAATCCAATAGCTGTTTGTTATGCTCATGATGATCCTAGTAGTAAATCTTTTACAGTAGATTTTAGGAAGTCTGTCAACAATGAAGGTGGGAAAACAATTGAAATAGACTGCAATTTATCCAGTTCTAATTTCAATGCTGTGACAGCAGTAAGTCAAGCGATTAATCTGGGTGCAAATGGGTTGTTTATCGACCCCGAAATTAATCAATTAAACACAGCAATTAATTTAGCGAATGTCAATAATGGTAGATTAGTTTTATTTGGCGAACCAACTCTATATACTAAAGAAATATTACAAGGACAGGTTGAAGGTTTAGTGCTAGTCGCTCCCTGGCATCCTGATGTGAATCCGTCTTTTGCCCAAAATATGCAATCTTTTTGGGGTGGTCCGGTTAACTGGCGGACAGGGATGGCTTATGATGCAACACAAGCTATTATTGCTGGTTTGCAGCAAAAACAAACTCGTCAGGGTTTACAGCAAGTATTGGGGAGTAGGGAGTTTACTGCTCAAGGTGAAAATGGTGAAATTAAGTTTGATTACGATTCAGGCGATCGCCTGGGTACTGTAGTTCTTGTTACAGTGTCTAACAAAAACTTTAAATCTATCCCTGTCAAGTAAAATAAAGCACTAGCAGCAACAGAAAAATGAGCTTATGGACTCCTCTCCACGCCCAAATACATCGTACTATCCGCGCTCGTCATTTATTTGAGCGTCACCAAAATCTATTAGTCGCAGTTTCCGGTGGTCAAGATTCTTTATGCTTAATTAAATTATTATTAGATTTACAACCTAAATGGGGATGGAATCTAGCTATAGCCCATTGTGATCATCGTTGGCGTTTTGACTCTCCAGCTAATGCTGATCATGTACAAAATTTAGCACAAACTTGGAATCTACCTTTTTATTTAGAAACAGCTATAAATCTTGTTAATAGTGAAGCTACAGCTAGAAATTGGCGTTATCAGGTTTTAACGAATATTGCCCAAACTTATAATTATCAATATATCATTACTGGACACACAGCGAGCGATCGCGCGGAAACTTTACTCTACAACCTCATGCGCGGTACTGGTGCTGACGGTTTACAAGCTTTAACTTGGCAACGTCCACTTACTGACAACATTACCTTAGTACGTCCACTTTTAGAAGTTACTCGCCACCAAACTGAGCAGTTTTGTCAGGATTTTAATTTGCCCATTTGGGAAGATTCCACAAATCAAAATTTACAATATGCCCGTAATCGCATACGTAACGAACTCTTACCATATCTCAAGCAAAATTTCAACCCCCAAGTAGAATCTCACCTAGCACAAACAGCAGAACTATTACAAGCGGAGGTAGAATATCTAGAACAAACAGCCCGTCAATTGCGCTTAGAAGCCTCAGCAAAGGGTGAGAAAGGAGATTTACAACTTAATCGTCATCTTTTAAAAAAACAACCCCTAGCTTTGCAACGTCGGGTGATGCGTCAGGTATTACAGGAAATATTACCTGATGCGCCCAACTTTGAACACATTGAAAAAATCACCGCTTTAATCACAGCACCCAACCGTTCTCAAACTGATCCTTTTCCCGGTGGAGCGATCGCTCAAGTACAAGGTGAGTGGATATGTATCATCAAGAAGTAAGGATGAGTGAGATTTTCATCCTCATCCTTTCTAAGACGCTAACAAATCCAATTGAGGAATCAAACTTTTAATAGTCTGACGCATCTGGGTAATAGTCTGAAGTTGAGAATCACCATTTTCCTGAACATGGTTTATAGATTCAGCAACAGCTTGCAGCTTATCCCGTAAACCATCCAAACAATCCTGAATAGGTTGTAAAGCTTCTTGATAAAGATTGACCTTACCCCAACATTCAGCAGTTGTAGTTTGCAAGTTCAGTAATTGTGCTTCCAGTGATTTAATTTCTTGACGCTGAGACTCTAACTCATGGGTTTGATGTTCTATTTCCCCTTGCTTGCTTTCAATATCAGCACTCAGTTGCTGAATCTCACTTTCTAGCTTTTGCAGTGCTTGGGATTGTTGTTGTCGTTGGGTGTCAATTTGGGCAAGAATTGACTCTAAATTAATTGCATTATCACCAGTGGAATGGGGAACAGACTGTCCTTGTCGTTGCAGTAAAATAGCTTGATGTTGTTTAAAAATTTGCTCCTGTTTTCGTAAATTATGGCGTTGTGGTTTTAAACTTTTATTTAGCATCTGATAGAGGTCTTGTTCTTCAGCGAGTTCTGATGCTAAATTTCTGAGTTCATCTCCAGATGCGTGGCGGATCTTTTTCTCTATTTCTTGTATAGCTTGTTCCTTGTAATTTAATTCTTGTTCCTGGTCTTGAACGAAACTAGAATCTATTGCTAGTTTGTTTTGTAAATCGTGTACAATTTTTTGCAGTTCTTCCAGAGGGAGATGCCGCAAAGCTTCTACATCAACTTGACTTTCCAAAACCATATTCCCAGTCATTGTTAAAAAAGCCTGGGTTTGTTGGTATAAATATTCTTGATTTGACAATTGTGCTTTGAGTATGGCCAGAAAATCTTGTTTACTGTTCAGTTGTGTTTTAGTCAGTTGTAACTGAGTTATTTGTTCCTGCAAATAATTTTGACTTTGTTGGAGTTCAGATTGGCGATCGCTCAAAGTTTGGCAGAGTTGTTCAACTTCCCCTTGTTGTTGTTGAGCCAAATGACGCTGCGACTCTAGTTGTTGCCAATGTGGGTTGAGAGTTGCTTGTTGCTTTTCTACAAGTTCCAAAGCCAAATTCAGGTTTTCCCGCAATATTCCCGTAGAACCAACACCATGAGATAAGCGATTGAATAAATCAGCAATTTGTCGGCTTTGATCCTCATTTAAAATAGTTCCCTGGTGGGAATCTATTTTCATTTCATCAAGACGACGTTGTTCTCCCCGTAAATGCTCCCAAGCACCTTCGAGTTCCTGACGATTGCGTTCAACTTCTGCCCGCAACTTGTCAATTTGCTCACGGGATTTTTCAACTTCCTGCTTGTTTTTTTCTAAGCTTTGTACCTCTTGTTCTAGATTTTGCAGTTGTTCCCACCGCTCTTCCATGTCCATTTCTCGGCGATTTAGCTCTTGTCCTTGAAGTGTTAGTGAATGCTTCCACGAGTCAATTTCATCTTCCTTGAGCTTAAATTTTTCCACTTGACGGGAAAAACTTTGCAAAATGTTTACTAGCGGACGACTGGCTTGCTGAATCCGCTGTACTTGACGATTCGGACTCAGTTCGACCAATACAAGTGCGCCATCATTCAATTTGCTGGCTTCCTCAGCCACAATTGCTTCCTCTGAGACATTACTCCAATTCTGGTCACTACGTTGACAAGCGAGCAGTTTGAGTTCAGTTTTAGAACCGCCACTCAGTAAACCACCTTTCTGCTTTTGTACTTCTGCTAAATACAGCACACCGCTAGTCCTTTTGATGTACTTTACGTCTGTGTTTTGGTATATACCTTAGATTATTCTGTTAGTTTGTCTTGTTTAACCTCAGTTTAGCAGCACAAGACAGATAAAACTATTTATGGCAGTGATATCTCACATATTGAGATATCTTGATATTTGGTACAGCCGGATCGCATATTTTATATCCTGTATACATAATAGTGACTATGACTACCGTGTGAACACTAACTTTGTCAAAACTCGATCAAAAAATGAGCATATTTAGGTTTTCAGAATATTGGTGAGAGACAATCATCTAGCCATTCTACTTGAAACTGGTAAAAGCTGAAGGTGACAATAAATAAAGTAATCTTTCTTGAATGCCAAGGAGGGGGGTTTTAAGTAAATGCAGGGAAATTTAAACGAAATTGATATTTGTAGTATTCTACAACTGATTTCCTTAGGACAAAGAACTGGGCAGTTGTGGGTGGAGGCACACCACAGTTACCAAAGCCACAAACTGAGTAGGGAGGAAACCTTCAAGCACCGTTCTGCAAGAGAGAGTAAGCCACTATCTTGGTTTGTATTTTTTCTAAACGGTCAAATCGTCTACTGTCAAGCTGGTGAAAGTAGTTTAGCCCGGATTGATGATTACCTACGTCATTACCGAGTTGAGCAACGGCTTAACAAAATGCAACTTACCACCTTAGAATCAACAAATTCCCCAGAGTATGCCTACATCTGGGCGCTTTTAGAGCAGAATATCATTAGCCCAAAAGTAGCTAGGAATATTATTTATGGCTTGGTACATGAGACACTGTTTGATCTGTTGAGCTTACACCAAGGCAGTTTCATTTTCGATTTAGGGACAGCACTTGTTCCCCAACTCACCAGTTTAGAAATTACGCCTTTGGTCACAAAAATTACCAAGGAGGTGCAAGAATGGAAACAGTTATATCCACATATTCAATCGCCGGAACAGTTACCGATGCTGGCTGATCTAGCTAAATTAACAGATTCACTACCAGTATCTACAGTGAATAAGTTACAACATTGGGCGGATGGGAAAACATCTATACGCCAATTGGCTCGTTATCTGAATCGTGATATTTTAACTGTTGCCAAGGCAATATATCCCTACGTACAACAGGGGTGGCTACAATTAGTATATTCAGTTTCTTCAGTGCCTGGTGATCAAATACCAAGTTGGGAGAAAGTAGACAACCATAAAGGACGGATAGTATGTATTGAAGATGCGATCGCCATCTGTGAAACTGTAGAGTCAATTTTGAAACCACAAGGATATGAAGCGATTTCCATCACTAAACCTTTAGAAGCCCTCAGCCTGGTTTTTCAACTCCAACCCAATTTAATTCTATGCGACATAGCTATGCCGGAATTGGATGGATACGAAATTTGCGCCATGCTGCGACATTCCACAGCATTTCGATTTGTACCAATTATCATGCTCACTGGCAAAGAAGGATTTATTGATCGTGTCCGAGCGAGAATGGTTGGAGCTACAGATTATTTGACAAAACCATTTGCAGATACGGAATTACTTATGCTTATAGAAAAATATATCAATGTAGATCCCAGTGTGGGAATATAAACCAAGACAAGACTTGTGGATTTGCTCAAAGATAGGGTCAAAAATGTTATTACATAATCAGCTAACTCCAGTAAAATGACTTTGTAAATTAGTTAAACAATAGACTTAATTTATACACTTATTAACTGGGAAGAGAATTGGAGAACATTCCAGAACCGAAAGTCTGACATAGGAGGTAGATAGGTATTTATGAGTACAGTTCTGATTGTCGAAGACAGCATCGCCCAAAGGGAGATGATCACAGATCTCCTCAAAGCTAGTGGCTTAACTGTCACCCATGCGGGAGACGGAGTAGAAGCTTTAGAAGCCATTCAAAGCACACCTCCCGATTTAGTAGTTTTGGATATTGTCATGCCCCGTATGAATGGCTACGAACTTTGTCGGCGGTTAAAATCCGATCCCAAAACCCAAAATGTCCCCGTAGTCATGTGTTCTTCCAAAGGAGAAGAATTTGATCGCTACTGGGGAATGAGACAAGGAGCAGACGCTTATATAGCCAAACCGTTTCAACCAACTGAGTTGGTAGGAACAGTCAAACAATTGCTGCGAGGATAAGGATGATAACAAAATGGTCAGCAAACCAGACTTTTTAAGTGGCAGCGGTCCAGACCAATTTAGCCCAGAATTACAACTAGAAAGTCCTGATAGCGTTAACGTGGCACAAGCCATAGACCCAAAAGGCGAGTTACATTTAAGATTTTATATTCCTTCACAACAGGAGTTTGCATTACCGGCAACTGGGATCAGGGAAGTCATCGAACTCAGTCCTGATCGGATCACCCCGATTCCTAATGCTTCTCCACTGCTTTTGGGTACTCTAAATTTACGAGGTCGATTAATTTGGGTAGCAGATTTAGGTCAATTTCTGGGAGATGCCACTCCATTAAACACGGATAGGTCAGAGATACCAGTAATTGCTATTGAAGATCAAGACACAATAGTAGGCTTAGGAGTAGAACAAATATGTGGTATGGGTTGGCTTGATGTACAGTATCTAATGCCAGCCAATAATGTACCAGATACGATGGCTCCTTTTCTCAGGGGAGAATGGATAGATACTGAAAATAATAAGTATCTAAGATTGATTGATCAAACAGCAATTTTGCGGAGTGCTAGGTGGGCAGGTTGAAGTCGGGAGGGAGGATATGGCAGCAAATATAGATGATCGTAATTCAAAATATCAGCAGGCACTAACAGCCTATACAGAAGGAAATTATGAATTCGCCGCTAGTTTAATAGACCAAGCGGTGCATAGTTCACCAGATGAACCCAATTCTCATCTGTTGCGGGGTCACATTTACTATGTTTTGCAGCAGTTCGACATTGCCCAAGCAGAATATGAGCAGGTGTTCTATTTGACAGATGATCAAGAAATTTTAGGTTCTGCAAATAATTACCTAGAAAGTATTAAACAATACTTTGAAGCCTTTGGTGAAGATGAATCCACCGTCGAGACTAATCAACAGAGAAATCATCTGGAGTCTAATGGTCTGGTAATGGATGAAGCAGATTTACTAGATTTAGGAGTTATGAGAGACTTGGATAACGCCAACTTTGATTTGAAATCGTTTGGTGACTATGAAGCATCTCAAGACTCTCTTGAAGATATGTCTTTGAGTAATCCTTTTACAAGTGATTTAGATAGTATTGATCTGGACAAGCTACCAGATAACTCAATAGATTTCGGTCATGATCCTTTTGCATTGGATCAACCATTTTCAGAGTTAGGAGCAACCAGCAATGATGCTGAAGTATTAGAAAATTCGGAGTTGCCACTAACTTTAGATCAACCATTTTCAGAGTTAGGAGCAACCAGCAATGATACTGAAGCATCAAAAGATTTAGAGTTACCTCCTTTTTGGCAAGAAGGTATTTCATCTGAAGAAAATATTGGAATATCAGGAGAAAATAGTTATTTCACTGATCTGGATGCAAATTCAGAACAGGAAATTTCACTAACCAGTGAAAATCAGATTAATTCACCATTTAATTCACCATTTTTGGGAAAAATTAATTTATCAACTGACAATAATTGGGAAAGTGCGCCTGAATTAATGCTGGAACAAGATTCACCAGACTTTGAAGATATGAAACTGGAGAATTTGAAAGTTGCCAACAATAGTCAGGAAAATATTAATGTAGTCATTGAAGAACATGAAATCAATAATCATGTAAATAGACATGATTTGCCAGACAGTAGTGCCAATACATTTTGGAACCGACCAGATCATTTGAGAGAAAAAAAATCAGAAGAATTTGAAACTGAACTTGACAGAAGTACCCAAATTTCATCATCTGTGAACAACAATTTTGCCGATGATGAGCAAGGTATAAATTTGGATACAAAATATCATGCAGATGAATTTGATGATGATCATTTCGATTTAGAGGCATTTGAGTCTGCCTTTGGTTCAGAAAGCTTTACCACCGATGAAGAAGAGAATCCCAATGTGCAAGGAGAAAATTCCCCAAAAAATATGGAATTTCTGGGCGATTTTGACGAATTTGATGATTTAGGCAGTATTCCCAGTTTTAACCTCACAGGAGAATCTGAGTATCGAGAAATGAGTGTGTCATCACAAACAAGAGAAAGGTCAAATACTGCTAACAGTAGTTTTTCTCAAGATTTCTCCATGAATTCAGTTGATGATGACGATATTGACAGAAATGAAGAACTATTCACAATTACAGGAGCGCAAGAAGCAGTTCCTGTCTTTACCCAACCAGAAGTTTCTAAACTAGAACCTAATGTCAGTGTTGAACAGGGTCTATTCGGATTTTTTGAAAATGCCTCTTTAGATAAAAAGCAATGGTATATCGCTGGTACAGTGGGTTTGACATCCGCAGTAGTAGCAGCTTTGGTCAGTTTTGGAGCTACCACATTTTCTCCACCGAACCAACGGGAGTCAGTGCGAAATACAGGCTGGGCAATGGCTTTAGCCGCAGGACTCGCAGGTGGGATGACAGCTGGTTTCATGGGAAATCTGACACTCAAACAAATTCGCCGCACAACCAAAGATTTGCAAGCTCAGTTTGATGCTATGCGAGAAGGTAATCTCAATGCTCAGGCTACCGTCTACTCAGAAGATGAACTAGGGTATCTAGCTACCAGCTTTAATGATATGGCACGGGTAATTTTCATGACCACCAATGAAGCCCAGCGGAAAGCGGCGGAACAGGAAGAAGCCAAAGAAAACTTGCAACGCCAAGTAATTCGTCTCTTAGATGATGTGGAAGGGGCTGCAAGAGGAGATTTGACAGTTCAAGCCGAGGTGACAGCCGATGTCTTGGGAGCAGTAGCTGATGCCTTTAACCTGACAATTCAAAACCTGCGGGATATTGTTCAACAGGTAAAAATGGCAGCGAGGGAAGTAACCAAAGGCTCAACCAACTCAGAAACTTTTGCTAGAGCCTTATCAGGGGATGCTTTGCGGCAAGCAGAAGAGTTGGCTGTCACCCTTAATTCCGTACAGGTCATGACCGAATCTATTAAACGGGTAGCAGATGCCGCCAAAGAAGCAGAAGTTGTAGCCCGTGATGCCAGCGTGATCGCAGTGAAGGGGGGAGAGGCGGTAGAAAATACCGTAGCGGGGATTTTGGAAATTCGGGAAACAGTGGCAGAAACTACGCGAAAAGTGAAACGGTTGGCGGAATCTTCGCAAGAAATTAACTCTATCGTTGCCTTGGTTTCCCAGATTGCTTCTCGCACTAACCTATTAGCACTTAACGCCAGTATTGAGGCTGCCAGAGCCGGAGAAGCCGGACGGGGGTTTGCAATTGTTGCCGATGAAGTGCGGCAGTTAGCAGACAAATCCGCCAAGTCTTTGAAAGAAATTGAACAAATCGTCATGCAAATCCAGAGCGATACAGGCTCTGTAATGACAGCGATGGAAGAAGGTACACAACAGGTAATTCAAGGGACAAAACTGGCAGAAGAAGCCAAGCGATCGCTAGAAGACATTATCGAAGTAGCTGGTCATATCGACAGTCTGGTGCGCTCAATTACATCTGATACCGTAGAACAGACGGAAACTTCTCTGGCTGTGGCTCAGGTGATGCAATCAGTGGAACTCACAGCCCAGGAAACGTCCCAAGAAGCACAACGAGTTTCAGGAGCATTACAACACTTGGTGGGAGTATCCCGCGACTTGATCGCTTCTGTGGAAAGCTTCCGAGTGGAAACTATTGAATCTAGGTAAAGGGAGTGTTTAATTTTGGATTTGAGATTTTTTCATTCAAGATCCCAAATCCCAAATCCCAAATCCCAAATCCCAAATTCAGCCTTATTCCTGCATTAATGGTCAGAATTCAGAATACAAAATACAGAATAAATACAGCAGATTGCAGATCCATTAGGTACAGAATCTAAATTGAAACCTATACACTAAGCTAGTTTTACTCCTGACTCCTGACTCCTGACTCCTGAATTCTTCTCATTAATCGTTCATCCTTTATTCTTCATCCTTGTTTATGCAGCTGGAACAACAACAACGGATATTGGGTTACTTCATCGAAGAGGCCAGAGACCACCTGAACACCATTGAACAGGGGTTACTGAACCTACAAGAAACCCTTAATGACCCAGAAATGATCAACGAAGTCTTCCGCGCTGCTCACTCCATTAAAGGAGGAGCGGCTATGCTGGGATTGACCAGTATTCAGCATACGTCTCACAGGCTGGAAGATAGTTTTAAAGTTCTTAAAGAGCAACGAGTTGAGATTGACCAAAAACTAGAGTCTTTGTTTCTGAGTATTTCTGATACTTTAAAAGCTTTGTTGGATAATTTGGGTAGTCCCTTTGGTTTGTCAGAGGAAACAGCAAATACTTTGATGACGGCAACTGAACCGCTGTTTGCAGAACTAAATCAGCATCTAGAAAAACTTTTACAATCAGGACATATTAACACCCCCATTGCTGTATCTGCACCGACACCACCACCAAAACAAGATGTTGTACCTCCAGCAAGTTCCCAAAAACCGCCGGTAGTCAGCCAAAATAATTGGTCAGATTTTCAAAATCACGTCCTACAATCCCTACGGGAAATGCTGCAACTTTTTAAACAAAGCAGTACACCTTCATCTAGGGAAAAATTACAGTCATGCTGTCAGCAATTATTTAAACTTGGTGAAAAATTTAATTTGCCTAATTGGTCTAAATTGTGTCAATCTGCCAATAATGCGATCGCCAATCCTGATAATAGCTATCTCACTTTAGCCAAAATTATTATTACCGAAATCAAACAAGCTCAAGAATTAGTTATTCACGGTAAAGAAGCAGAAATAACCATTGGTCAAGAATTAGAAGCACTGGAGCTAATTCCAGAACTGGAGTTGTTAGAACTAAATTGGGCAGAGGAACAACCACAGTCAATTACAGATGCTAACGATACACTAGAAATACAAGAATTACATACAGATAATGTACTGGATAGCAGCGCAATTGTTGAACCAATAGAAGAATTTGACATAGCAGCAGATACAAGCATTCAAGACTTTGATAGTTTGCCAGAAATCGCTAGGGATGACACAGATGTAAATGCTTTTAGTCTCAATTCCTTGTTCACTGAAAATGACGACGAAATACTCAAATTCAGTGGTGATATTACTAACTTAAATGAACTAGAAGTAGGCATTGCTGAGTTCAATACTCTAGAAGATTTATTTCAAGGTGAGTCTGCCGATTTTGAAAGATGGGAACAAGAACAAATACCAGACACTACCATCAATCAATTAAGAACTGGTGATACTCATGTTGAAAATAGTGATCACGATTTAGCTGAGTTACTGTCATGGGATAATAATATCAGCAGTGAAGAAATACAAAGTCCTGTCAACAATCTTGCAGAAGACCTGATACTATTCGACGAAACCTTTTTGGATGCAGAAAATTCAGAACTGCAAAATCAAACCACCACTGCTAAAACTCCACCAAATAGGGAACTACCAACTACTGATATTGATTTCAATTTAGAATTATTCCTACCTGATATTACTGAAGACTTGACTGTTAGTTCTCGATCTGCACCCGCAACTTCTGAACCAACTGCACCAACTGCACCAACAATTATCAATACAGAAGCAGAAATTTCTGCCGCTGCACCTGAATATGATCTTAATAGCTTCTGGACAGAAATGGATTCAGAACCAGCACAGTTAAATGCTGCTGAATTAGAACAGGATGTGGCTAAGGAATTAGAAGAAAGTTTATTTGCAGGTTTTGGGGAAACTGTAGCTGATAGTCAGCAGTCATCTAACCTCAACTTTTATTTAGCAGACTTTGATTTTACTGAAAACCAACAACAAGAGATAGGAGATTCCTGGTTGACATCTGGTGGAGATGATTTATTTGCTGATTTAGCAAATTCTCCTTCCACTTCTCCCACAGCAAATAATAATCAGGTGTTATTGCCGGAAATTGATAGCTTCTCCCAACAACCAGCAGCAATGAATTTGATAGCAGAATTTACCGTTCCATCTGCTCAGACAAATGCTGATTTGGAATTGGATATAGAATTGGATATATTTGCTGGTTTTGATGACAACAGTAATGAGGATGTATCACTTTCCTGGGAGAAGATCACAGTAATTGAGTCAATTGAAGATCACCAGGAAACCACAAAGACAGCGATCAATGATCGCCATCTTAGTCAGGAAAAACAGCCAGAGGTATTAGAGCAGGATATAAGTGAAAATCTGGGGATAGATATTGATCTTTCCTTTGATCTTTCCTTAGATGTTGATTTACCAGAATTGGCTTTAGAACAAGAAGAAATTACAACAGATTTATTTGCTCAAACGCCTCTAACGCTACCTCTAACACTAGAAGCAGCAAATTCTCAACTATTAAAGTTAGAAACCACAACCACAAATACTTCAGAAAATGGAGTAGATGAATTTGCAGAGTTAGAAGCATTACTTGATGAAGAAGAATTAGAAATACCCAATCCAAACTCCATTCCAGACGCAGATTTTGCGGCTTTAGAAGCATTACTGGGTACAGATAATGCTCCAGCAACAGAGATACCACAAACGCCAGCAAAACCGAGTCCACCTGTGGCTGCAAAAGCTAAAAATATAGCTGTGTCTTCAGACATACCAGATGAATTTAAAGACTTGGAGGAATTACTTCAAGAAGCAGATCAAACAATTAACTCATCAGGAAGAGGGATAAACTCAAATACTAGCAAAGTGCCACGTCCGGCTACTCGTCGTGTTCGAGAAGAAAGCATGAAAATTCCAGTCAAGCAACTGGATGAAATGAGCAACTTAGTTGGGGAGTTGGTGGTTAATCGCAATACCTTAGAACAGGATCATGAGCGTCTGCGACAATCATTAGATAACTTATTGATTCAAATTCAACATCTTTCCGATGTCGGCGCAAGGATGCAAGAATTATACGAGCGATCGCTCTTGGAAGCTTCACTATTGAAGAGTCGCCGAGCCAGAGAAAAAGGTTACAACAGTTCCAATGATCGGGGTTTTGCCTCCGAAGAAATGGACGAGTTTACCGAATTTCACCTACTTGCTCAAGAAACCATAGAATACATTGTGAGAGTTCGGGAGTCAGCCAGCGACATTGACTTTGTTACCGAAGAAACTGAACGAGTAGCACGACAGTTCCGCCAAGTCACCAGCCAACTACAAGAAGGAATAACTAAAGCGCGAATGGTGCCTTTTGCTCAATCTGTTGATCGGTTGCGTCGAGGGGTGCGGGATAACGGCATCAAATATGGAAAACAAGTAGAACTGATGACAGAAGGGGTAGATACATTAGTTGACAAGATGATTTTGGATCATCTGACAGATCCCCTCACCCATATGCTCAATAATGCGATCTCTCACGGTATTGAAACTCCAGAAGTTCGCACAGCTGCGGGTAAATCACCTGTGGGAACAATCAAGATCCGCGCTTTCCACCAAGGTAATCAAACTGTAATTGCTGTCAGTGATGACGGTGCCGGTATTGATCACGAAAAGGTAAAACAGAAGGCACTGCAAAAAGGTGTGATTACACCAGAAGAAGCAAAAACCATATCTCGCCAAGAAGCTTATGAACTTTTGTTTCTGCCCAATTTCAGCACAGCCGATCAAGTTGATGATATCAAAGGTCGGGGTGTGGGTATGAACGTAGTTCAAACTGATATTAACGAAATTCGTGGTAATGTCACCACTGATTCGGTACTAGGTAAAGGAACTACCTTTACTATTCGCCTACCACTCACCCTGAGTATTTGTAAAGCTCTCTGCTGTATTTCCAACAAGTCAAGAATTGCTTTCCCAATGGATGGTGTGGAAGACACAATAGATATACCCGTTACAGATGTTCAGAAAGATGCGGATGGACAATCATTTATTTGGTGGCGGGAAACAGTCCTACCCTTCCGAACTTTACAGGAAATTTTGGTTTTCAATCGTCATATTGCTCGCGGTAATGTCTATAGCAACACGCGAGAAGATGACACAATTTCTGTGGTTGTTTTGCGCTCAGGTAATACAATGGTCGCTATCCAGATTGACCAAGTGTTGGGCGAACAGGAAATTGTCATTAAGCAATTTGAAGGACCAGCACCTAAACCCAGTGGTGTGGCTGGTGCTACAGTTCTCGGTGATGGTCGCATTATGCCCATTGCCGACGTTTTAGAAATTATTGACATCTTCCAAGGTAAGATGTCTAAACAAATTGGTGGTGGCTCTTGGCAACGAAGAACGGCTCCTCCTGTAGATAACGCTCCAGAGGTGAAGATTGATCCGACAGTGTTAATTGTCGATGACTCTATTACCGTCCGGGAATTACTTTCTCTCACCTTTACCAAAGCTGGTTATCGTGTTGAACAAGCCCGTGATGGTCAAGAAGCTTGGGATAAGCTGCGTTCTGGTTTACCTTGCGATATCGTCTTCTGTGACATTGAAATGCCCCGCTGTGACGGTTTGGAATTGCTCTCACGTATTCAAAAAGACGATACTTTGAATCACTTACCTATAGCTATGCTGACTTCACGCGGTGCAGACAAACACAAACAAATGGCTGTTCAACTCGGTGCTAGTGGTTACTTTACTAAACCCTATTTAGAAGAAGCACTATTAGAAGCCGCTACTCGGATGCTCAAAGGCGAGAAGTTAGTAACGGCTTAGGTGGTGAATGGGAACTGGGAAAGTCAGGAGTCAGTAGGGGCAATCCCCCCCTCACAGGGCTATCCATTATAAACATCTTTCTTAACAATCTTAAAACCTATACTTGGTAAAGGTTTCAAGACTTTTGAATTTACCTGATCTTGACAAAATGTACCTCATATTTATTGATAAAAACCTCATTTTATTGAGAATCAGCAACGGAGGATTAAGGGTTGGGGGTCTGCAAGCGATCGCTCTCACGAATGTTAAGAAAGATCCCGGTAATGGATAGCTCACAGGGGACAGATTAAAAAAGGGCATAAGTTGATTATGCCCTAGAAAAACTTATGAAAAAGGTATGTTCCTATTCATCTACACAGCAAGAGTGAAATCTGCTGTAGTTAGAGCAACGTTACCAGTGAGTTGAATGAATAAATCATCTGTGAGATCAGGTGTTGCATTAGTAGCAAGGATGAAAGTGTTAGCTCCGAAGCTAAAGTAACCAAACCTATCAGCACCTATGAGAGTGGCTGCATTATTTGCAGCATCCGCCAAATTCGCACCCGCAGGGACAACTTGTCCTGCAAAGTCAGTTGCAGTAAAGTTTAATGCACTCAGGTTAATCCGTTCTCCTACTCCAGAGCCAAAGTCGGTAATAGTATCAAAAGTTTGTCTGTTAGAATCAGCAGCAGATGTATAAATGAAGGTGTCATTACCAAGCCCACCTGTTAAACTATCGGCACCAAGCCCACCCGTTAGTGTGTCATTACCAGCACCACCTGTTAAGGTGTCATTACCAGCACCACCTGTTAAGTTGTTATTACCAGCACCACCTGTTAAGATGTCATCACCAGCGCCACCTGTTAAGGTGTCATTACCAGCGCCACCTATTAAGGTGTCATTAAGAGCAGTACCAGTAACTGTTAACTGTCCAGTATAAGCACCTCCACCAACACCAGACCCATTAATTGTGATACCTTGGCGAGCATTTTCTGGCAGTGTGGGGGCTGCTATGATCAGGTTCCTGTCCTGATTTCCCAATGGATCTGGCGCCGTTGTTGATCCGATAACATTGATAATTAACCCCTCGTTACCATATTCTAGGGTATCAATTCGGTTGGGAGTGGTGCTTACACTGGTATTACCAGCCCGGTCAGAGACTAAAGTCAGAGTTGGGATGTTTTGATCTAAGGTTAAGTTAACCCGTTGCTGTGCTCCTTCAAGGGTTAATCTCCCTGTATTATCTAAGCTAATTCGATCATTTTGATCAGCACCTCGGAGGGTAACACTACCTGCTGGAGCTGTTGGAGTTACAAATTCAAAGCGGTTAATACCAGTGATTTGCCCAGCATCTGCGGTCAATGTAGTTCCATTCAAGCGCAGGATTTCAATACCTTGAGCACGGTTATTGATGACAGCAACATTAGTGGGTAGTTGAGCATTAAATGTAGCTGTCAAATCAGCCGCAATGGTAGCGTCTAAAAGTTCTAAGGTATCATTTCCGTTGCCACCTTGGAAAGTTCCGTTGCGCCCAAAGAATCGCACTGCATTGAATATGAATGTGTCATCTAAGGCAGTACCAGTGGCATTCAAGTCCGCAGTGAAGTTTCTAGCATTAATAGTAACACCGGTTGCAGCATCTTCTGGAAGCTCAATTCCCCCGATGGTTAAAGCTCTCTCTTGAGTTCCCAGAGCATCATTCCCTGTTGGAGTTGGATTAACGTTAATTCTTAATCCATCAACATCAGATACTAGTCTGGTAATAACATTTCTACCGGCAACAGTAGCATTATTAAATCTGTCAGAGGTTAAATTCAGAGTTGCAGGTGAATTTTCTAAGGTCAAATCAACACTTGCTTGTGCTGCTCCTTGGAGGTTTAATGCCCCTGTACCATCTAAGGTGAACCTATCATTAGCAGCAGCATTGCTGAGGTTAACCGTGTTAGCGGCAAACTCATATCTGTTAACAGCAGTAATTCTGCTAGCATCCACTGTAATATTAGGTACGTTACCACCCGGATTTCCTTGCAAGCGCAAGATTTCAATACTCTGAGCCGCGTTAACAGCATTGAGTAAAGGAGCGTTGGTGTTGTTCATAACAACAGCAGCATTACTTCTCAATACTAATGTATCTGTACCATTACCACCACTAACTCTGTCCTGAGTATCAAAGTTGGCAAGTACAAACCCTACAGTGTCATCACCGGAACTACCTGTGAAGTTAACCCTACCGTTATTAAAGGTTAATTCTACACCGCCACTGTTAGCTGAGGCATTAACAGTTGTCTGTGCAGTGGGGTTTAAAGTAATTGGGGTGGTAACTTCTAGCCTTGCATCCCCGCTAATATTGATGTTTCTGACGGGTATATCTGCTGGGTTTGCATCGTTTGGTAGTCTTCCACCATTAATTGTGTTTACCCCATTCTCAAATTCACTTGACGACCTCAGGTTAACAGTCTCGACCCGATTACCTTCTATTGTCAGGTTTGCTGAAAAATCAGTCATGGAAACAGCCGCAACCGTTCCATTACCAAAGTTACCAGTGATAGGACCAGTGGTGACATTATCAATACCAAGTTCAACATCCCGCAGTCCGGCGACGGTCAAAGCACCAAAACCCGGATTAAACTTGACAGTAACTCTTTCTAGACCTGAACCAGCCAGAGGGCTAAAATCAACATTTAATAGTCCTTGAGCGTTGATTAATTCAACGTTTTCAACACCTCGGAGAGTGGGCAAAACGTTATTAGCGTTATAATACTTGAAAGTGTCTGTACCACCAGGTCCACCATCAATCCTATCCCCTACTTGAACAGTGGCGAAAAATTGGTTCCCATTGTCCCCAATGAACACGTCATTACCACTAGTACCTAGAAGATTTTCATTAGGGCTGGTGGTCAGGGTAAAGGGTGTTTGGAAGTTATCAGTCTGATCTTGAGCAACGGCTACCTTATTATTCAAAACCTCCCGATCTCGACTATCGGGAGCAGCAGCCTCTAATATTTCTAGAACAACTTGCGCTCTGGAGGAATTGTTGATTCTTTCAACCCAAAAATTCCTACCTCCCTCGTCTGCAACGCGTCCGAAAGCATTACTGTAGAGCAACTCCACAAATTCACGGTTAATCAAACCGGTATATCTTTGCTGCGCTTCTTCTGAACCGATAATACTGGCGGTGATATCGGCAATAGATATACCTTCATTCAGCTGAGAAACCCAAAAAGCCTGACCCCCTGCATCTGCGGCTCTACCCAGCAATGTCACATAAAGGGATTGCACAAGTAAGCGATGGGTATCATTCTTAGCAGTCTCAACTCGACGATTTAAAACTTCTCTATCAGCAGATGCTGCTGAAGCAATAATATCACGGACTACTTGAGCTCGTGTATCTACGGTGGGTGATGCGCCTAACCTACCGACCCAAAAAGCTTTACCACCTGAATCTGCTACCCGACCAAAGGCGTTGCTGTAGATAAACTCAATAAATTCACCAGGGGTAAAACTAGCAATTCTTGCTTGTACTGCTGGTGAATTAGTCAGTTCTGTGGCAAAGGTTGTGAGAGAAGATAGACCGAGATTTAACCGCCTCGTCCAAAATGCAAAAGCTTCTGGTTCTGCGGCTCTACCAAGGAGGGCAACATACAGGCGCTGGACGTTATTGATATTTTCGACTGTCATAATTTTGGATTTTCACTCCTTTAAAGTTGGATAAAACGCAACATCACACCGATAAAAAAAAGATAGTTTTATGTAACTTGCGCTACATACAGCTTATGTGGTTATAAAATTTATACTCCGTTAAACAACGCCAAAGCATTGTTTGGCAAAAAGTATAATATGATGCCATGCACTATAATGTGACATTTTCCTTTTTTTTGTCATCCATCTAAAGATAGATATTCAAATTTATATTTGCTCTTGTCATCTATCTTTAGATGTATATTGATTAAATACTCGTGTTCAGATGCCTATGTCCATGGATCGGGATTCAAAATCCCCGAAACCTAGGTAAAATATAGATATCAGATATTAATGTTTTTCTTAGGAAAGGGGTAAAATTTTATTTTTTGTCATGTATCATCTATCTCTAGATAGATTTTTTAATACTCCTAGCCATAATTTACCCCATGAAAAAATGAAAATCTCTCTTGAATACCTCTAGAGCTTGTCCTAAGTTGACAATTTAATAAACAAACCTGTACACTCATAGACAAAACTATGAGTGACTTTATGTTTAAACCTCATGAATTTGCTAAAAAAATCGGAGTTTCAGTCAAGACATTGCAAAGATGGGATGTTGAAGGAAGACTTCCAGCCAAAAGAACATTGTCGGGGCATCGTTTTTATACTGAAGATGATTTACTGATTACCCAGGGATTAAAACCTGTAGACTCAAATTGACAAACCTGTACAAGATATGTCAGTTTTAGACAGCAAAGAAATACAGTGTTGAGGTCGAGCAATGCTTTTATCTATCAAAACAAAACTCAAGTTAAACAAAACCCAGGAAATATTAATGGCTAAACACGCTGGTATAGCAAGGTTTACCTATAATTGGGGTTTAGCTACTTGGCAGGATTTGTATAAAGATGGATTAAAGCCAAACAAATATATCCTCAAAAAAT
>NZ_JADEXH010000046.1:0-45742 GCF_015207205.1 Sphaerospermopsis sp. LEGE 08334
CTGAATGCTGCAATTAATTTATCGCGTTTGGCTAAAGCGTGAAAGTCTACCGAGGGATAACTGCTCCCATGCTCCCGTTGAAGTAGAAAGTAAAGTCTAGTTTTGTCTAGGTTTTATATAGCAGTTAGTTAATAATAAACAAGAATGGAAAACTTGTACCCAATCATTGAGCATTTTAGAGCTATTTAAGTGGTACGAGTGGGATTAGTTACAAACTTCAACAAATAAGACTTATGTTGCAACCACTAGGATTTGAGCAATTCTCTATAAATACCTCTCTAGGTAGGATGGCATACTATATTGCTAGTGGCTCTCCTTGGCAGGACAATAACGAAAAATCTGATCGGGAAACTTTGTTGTTTCTGCATGGTTTTGGAGGTGGTTCTTCTGCTTATGAGTGGTCGAAAGTATATCCAGCTTTTGCGGCTGAATATCGGGTTATTGCACCAGATTTAATCGGTTGGGGTCGCTCTGATCATCCGCAACGCAGTTACAAAATTGAGGATTATTTGACAACCATTCAAGAGTTTATTGAGCAGACTTGTACAAAGCCAGTGATGGTAATAGCCTCTTCTCTTACCGCAGCTTTTATTATTAGATTGGCGATCGCCTGTCCCGATTTATTTAAGTCTTTAATTCTTGTCAGTCCTGCTGGACTTTCTGACTTTGGCCAAGACTACTCTCGCAGCTTTTTTGCCCAGTTGATCAGTGTACCTGTAGTTGACCGCTTGTTATATAGTACAGGTATTGCCACTGATGCAGGTATTCGCAGCTTTTTGGAGCAACGACAATTTGCCCAGTCAAATCGAGTTTATCAAGAAATTGTCAACGCTTATTTACAATCTGCCCAACAACCAAATGCTGAACATGCAGCTTTATCTTTTGTCCGGGGAGACTTATGTTTTGATTTGTCTCTTTACATTCAACAGTTAGCAACTCCTACTGCTATTATTTGGGGACAAAAATCACAATTTACTGGACCTGATATTGGTCGTCGTTTTGCAGAAATGAATCCCCAAAGTGTTAGATTTTTTCAACCTTTAGAAAATGTCGGATTAACTCCCCAATTAGAATTACCTGCGGTGACAATTGGATTAATTCGCAAGTTTTTAACTTTACTAAATGGGTGATTGGTGACTGGTGACTGGGGAAAAAATTTTAGATTTTAGATTTTAGATTTTAGATTGGAGTTCATGAAATACAATCCAAAATCCAAAATCCAAAATCCAAAATCCAAAATTGAATTACCCATTACCAAAATATTATTTATCTTGTAAACGAATATCAATGACAGAAGCGTTGAAATTATAGTTAAACCCTTCTAATTCAAAAGGCATACCTATTTTAACTTTACTATTACCTAAAACTGGACCACTATCAGTAACTTGAGCTTTGCCTTCTAATGTCAAAAGAAAATCTGTACTAAAATTGTTTGCCCTGGGATCTGCTAATTCTTTAACTGTACCATCTGGTTGGGGAACAGTGACAGTTCTTGCTAGTTGTTGAATAGATTTAATCCCAATTTGTCCGTAGGGTTGATTACGAATAATTACGTTTGTTTTACCGCCCTTAGTAAATCCTTGTTTAAATAACTGCTCAGGATCGCGGACGTTTAAACCACGTACTACTAAGTCTACTTCTATAGGTACTGTCTTTGTGCCAACTTGAGCGACAGAACCGGATGTTCCCGGAAATATAAAGATGCCGATGATCACTAATAAGATTACTAATGCAGCACCCAAATCTAGTAAGTTGATTTTGCCGAATAAGCGACCTTTGGAATCTAAAATACGCATAACAAGTTTTTTGAGGTTGGGGTGAATTAAAACAGAGTTTTCAAGGGAAGTAACAATTGTGCCTACTAGATAATCAATTAATACGGTTGTGCAGTTATGCGACAGTCTATCATGGCTGGTATAGTTAGGATCAGGCTGGCTGATATAACAGTTGACAATTTCTGATTTTTAATCATAGCGTAGACTTTAGGGGTTTTTTGTCTTGCCATTGTAGTGTGAAATAATTTCTTTCTGAATTAGGACTTACGCAAGATTGGAATAAAAACCTGATTTTTGCCTAGGGGTAATTCATGAATTACCCCTAATTTAGTTCTGTTTTGCGTAATTCCTGTGAATTTTGATGGTTGTTTGCTTACGGCTAAATGCTTACTCACAAATAAACAGGTATTGAGTTGAGAATGCAACCTAGTAAGCTGTAAATGCGTCCTTATTTTCAATTCTCACACAACTCTCTTTTCACGCTGATTATGATTAACTGGAATAAATTTTTGGCAAGTTACCGTGTATGGCGGCGGCGCTGGTTATATCCGTTGATTTCGGTAATTGTGGCTATAAGTTTGTGCTTGAGTACACCCTTGCCCAGCAAAGCTATCGACTTACTACCGCTGTTATTCCAAGGTGTACAAATATTTCAATTATCTAATTTATCTACTCGTCAGGAAGTTGAGCTTGGTAGGCAGATGAATAATGAACTGCGCCAAGAGGTGAGAATTTCCCGGAATCGGCAGCTTACTAGCTATATAGAGGAAGTTGGTAGAAGGTTAGCAGCTAATAGCGATCGCCCTAATATTCCTTATACTTTCCAGGTAGTTGAGGATGATGCTGTCAATGCTTTTGCAACTTTAGGCGGTTTCGTGTATGTAAATACAGGGTTGATACAAGCTGCGGAAAATGAAGCAGAATTAGCGAGTGTTATTGGCCATGAAATGGGGCATATTGAGGGTAAACACTTGGTTAAGCAGATGCGACAAAGAGCGATCGCTAGTGGTATAGCAAAAGCAACCGGCTTAAATCGCAGTCAAGCTGTAGCTATAGGTGTTGATTTAGCTCTCAACCGTCCGCGCAGTCGTCAGGATGAATATGATGCTGACACAAGAGGACTAAAAATTTTAACACAGGCTGGTTATGCACCCTCCGCAATGGTTTCGTTTATGAAAAAGTTACAGGGAAGAAGTGTTATTCCCACCTTTTTGAGTACACACCCTGGAGCAAGCGATCGCGTTAAGTCACTCCAACGCCAAATAGACGATCTGCCAAGTAATAGCAATTATGGCTTAGATAATGCAGATTATAAAGCTAATATCCGAGCTTTGCTCCTTTAGGACGCAGAGTGTCAATAGACTCGTTGCTTATGACGACGACTGACTTGGATCTGATGTGGTAAAATCCTCGTAACTGCTTTTTCCAAAGGCAAAGTACGAACGGTGTGATTAAAAACATTGGCTTGATAAACTAAGTTGTTGGTAATATCCAATCCGGTTAACCAACCACTACGGGGATGATAAGCACCTGTATCAATATCTAACCAGCCTTCTCCTTGTGCTAATTGACCAGGGGCAACCCCTGGTAAAGTGAAGGTGATGGTATGACCGACGATGATTAACTTGTCAGTAAAGTACGGTAGTTCCATGCTGTGAAATTCATTACGTATCCAGCAAAGTTCCTGGGAGGTTTGTTCAGAGACAGACTTGCTGGGATCAACACCTGCATGGGTTAACCAAACATCTCCTAAGTCAAGATATGTTGGTAAATTTGCAAACCAGTCTAGATGGTCTTGGGGAATTTGCGCTGATTTATAACTGGTCATGGTTGCTTGTCCGCCACTATAAAGCCATGCCTGTATTATTTTATTAGAGTTAAAATCCTTACTCATTACACTTAAAAGCATCTGCTCATGATTACCTAGAAGGCAAGGATAGTTATTGCTCTTAACAAAATCTACTACCTGTGCGCTTTGTGGTCCACGATCTATTAAGTCTCCCAAAAAATAGACTTGATCTTCTGATGTGGGGGCAAATTCCTTCAGAAGTATCATTAGACCTTGATAGTAACCATGTACATCACCAATAATTATTCTGCGTGGCCTGGTTTCACTCATTTGTTCTAGTTGGGAATCAATAAATTGACTGATATAGTTTTACTACAGTTTTATTTAGGGAGCATCCAAATTTTGAAAAAATAAACGCAGACACACTCAAAATCCTCTTAAACTCTCTTAACTTTGTGTACTTTGCGTTCTTTGCGGTTCAATCATATCAAGCCCTGGATGAATTGCCAGATTTCAAAAAAATAAACTTACACATTTGGGATGCTCCCTTTATTTATGGTATTTTCATCTGTAAAGTTGACTAATATCTAATTAATTATATAGTTAATTTTTAACAAATATATTCATTGACCAGGTGAAAACTTTATCAGATACAAGATGATGATAGCTTAGAATATGAACAAGATCCGTTAGCCCAACTTGATAGGTGAAAATGTCTGATCAGTTCTCTCCAGAGTTCTCTCCAGAAATTAGCTCTCGTATCTGCAAACATATGAACGAAGATCATGCAGATGCTGTGGTTATCTATGCTGAGGTTTTTGGTAACGTCAAAAATGCCACAACAGCCCAGATGCTATCAATTGATGCTTTGGGTATGAATTTAACCGCACAGGTGGATGGAGAAACAGTACAAGTTCGCATTCAGTTTGATCACACCTTAGCTGATGCTGAAGATGCTCATCAAACTTTGATTGCGATGGTGAAGCAAGCGCGAGTCAAGATTAGTAGCTAGTTAGGAATAGGAGTCAGTGGTTCGACTTACTTCGACTTCGCTCGGAAATTGTTAAGTGATATTACAAACCTTGGAAAAATATTGAGAAATCGTCCGTCAGCTAAACATGGTTCTAAGGTAGAACCTATAGGATAGACTTGAGGCAAATAATGATGAATAAGAATAATATTCAAAACTATCGCTTTGTCTGCACCTTGACATTTGGCGATATATACGGTCAAATCATTGCTTGGTTAATTACAATTACCATTAGTTTGGCATCAGCTTTGGCATTGATGGGGGCTAGAAGACCAGTCTATGCTTTAGCTACGGTAGGACTTGTAATTGTTCTGACTTTGCCTTTCTTGCTGTTTGCTTTTGTTACCACGTTGTTAAATCATATCGAATTGGCTGCCGTAGAACCGGGAACAAAAACTGAACCTATACCTGGGAATGTTTCTCAACAACAGCCTATTGAAGCTACCAGTTAATATTGGTGACTAGTGACTAGTGACTGGTGATTGGTGATTGGTGATTGGAATTAAACTAATAATTAAAAGCATCATCCCTGTTTATGGACAGGGTATTTTTTTGAGATTGAGGTATTAAAGAGGTGTTAAAAATGTTAGAACATGATGTAATTATAGTTGGTGGTGGTTTAGCGGGATGTCGAGCAGCTTTAGAAATTGCGAGAACTGATCCCAGTTTAAAAGTTGCCGTCGTTGCTAAAACCCATCCTATTCGTTCCCACTCTGTGGCCGCTCAAGGGGGGATGGCAGCATCTCTAAAAAATGTTGATCCTGAAGATAGTTGGGAAGCACACGCTTTTGATACGGTTAAAGGTTCTGATTATTTAGCGGATCAAGATGCTGTAGCTATTCTAACACAAGAAGCGCCAGATGTGGTGATTGATTTAGAACATTTAGGAGTTTTATTCTCCCGGTTGCCTGATGGGAGAATTGCTCAAAGGGCTTTTGGTGGCCATTCCCACAACCGTACCTGTTACGCTGCTGATAAAACCGGTCATGCTATTTTACATGAATTAGTCAATAATTTACGCCATCATGGTGTGCAAATTTACCAAGAATGGTATGTAATGCGCCTGATCTTAGAAGATGGTGAAGCTAAAGGTTTGGTGATGTTTCACCTGCTAGATGGACATATTGAAGTAGTGCGGGCTAAGGCGGTGATGTTTGCAACGGGGGGATATGGTCGCGTTTATAACACTACTTCTAATGATTATGCTTCCACTGGTGATGGTTTGGCAATGACAGCTTTGGCTGGTTTACCGTTGGAAGATATGGAATTTGTGCAATTTCACCCAACGGGGTTGTATCCAGTGGGGGTGTTAATTTCCGAAGCTGTGCGTGGGGAAGGTGCTTATTTAATCAATGCTAATGGCGATCGCTTTATGGCTAATTATGCACCAAGTCGGATGGAACTAGCACCCCGTGATATTACATCTAGGGCGATCGCCTACGAAATTCGCGCAGGTAGGGGTATTAATTCTGATGGAAGTGCAGGAGGTAAATTTGTTTACCTGGACTTGCGACACATGGGTAAAGAAAAAATTATGAGTCGTGTACCCTTCTGCTGGGAAGAAGCACACCGTTTAGTTGGTGTAGATGCAGTCACCCAACCCATACCAGTACGTCCTACTATTCATTATTGCATGGGTGGTATACCAGTGAACACAGATGGACAAGTGCGCCGTAATGCAGATGAGTTGGTGGAAGGCTTTTTTGCTTCTGGGGAAACGGCTTGTGTATCTGTGCATGGCGCGAACCGTTTAGGTAGTAACTCGCTGTTAGAATGTGTAGTTTATGGCAGACGTACCGGGGCGAGTATAGCGAGATATGTGCAAAACCGCAAATTACCAGCAATAAATGAACAACATTATATAACAGAAGCAAAACAAGAAATTCAAAGTTTATTAGAACAAAAAGGAAAATATCGCATAAATCAAATTCGCCAAGAATTTCAAGATACAATGACCCAATTTTGTGGAGTATTTAGAACTTCAGAATTAATGGGTGAAGGGTTGGAGAAAATAGGAGAAATACAACAGAAATATGAGGATATTTATTTAGACGATAAAGGCAATTGTTGGAATACGGAATTAGTAGAAGCTTTAGAATTAAAAAGTTTAATGGTGGTGGGAAATACAATTTTAAAATCAGCATTTAATCGTCAAGAAAGTAGAGGGGCGCATTTTCGAGAAGATTTTTCAAATCGAGATGATGAGAAGTTTTTGAAACATACAATGGCTTATTATTCACCTGCGGGAATTGATATTCAATATATGCCGGTGGTGGTGAATATGTTTGAACCGAAAGAGAGGAAGTATTAAAGTTATGTAGAGGAATTTTCTCACGCAGAGGCGCAGAGGCGCGGAGGAAGAGAAGAAGAGAAAAATTCTCTTTCTCTGTGTTCTCTGCGTCTGGATTTTTCTAATTCCTAACTTTTCATGCCCTTAAACCGTTCTTTTGCCCCTTCAAACGCCTCTTGCATGACATTTTGAATTTTTTGAGGATCTGGCTTTTTCCCACCCATTAAATCCCCAAAATACACACAAGCAGCTTCACCCAAAGACCATGTATAAGCACCTGCCCAAGATGCTGCAATAACAGTACCCAAACCAGGAACAAATTTAATTAATTCCCGTGCAACAGCTTGAGCTAAAAAACCACCAGCGATCGCACTCACAATACCCCCAGCTTGAGAAGGTGTCAATGTCTGACCATATAATTTACCCAATAACCCCACCATTGAAACTTGCAAAGCTGTTAAAACCGGCATAGTTGCAAAAGGTAAAGGTACAGCAGCTAAAGTCCCTGCCATAATCGAAAAAGGTAAAATATATCTTCTGGCAGTATCACGAAAAATATTACCTAATTCCTTACCTGCTTGTTTATCTAATAATTGATAAATTGCTTTTGCTTCTGCTTCAGGTAACATTTCTGCTAAATTATCTCGCAGTGCTTCTAAACCATAAAACACTGGATCATAACCATCTGCTTCTAAAGTAAAATCAATCAAAACTGCTCGATCATATAAACTAGTAAAATTATTTTTAATTTCTGTAAAAGCTCGGTTTAATTCCTCAAATTCTGGGGGATAATGGGGATGATTTTCTATTTCTAGTGGATAAATTTCATGCAAACAAGTTACCGCTAAAAAACAGGGAATATTTGGAAATTGTTGGCGTAATTTTTGGGCAATATTTCGCAGAGTATCCGTAGCGAAATCATTAATTTTCACCGTCAAAATGAAAACCCTAGCACCATTAATTTCGGTTTTTAAATCAGTGATTAACTCTTGAATAATAGTTTCCGTATTTTTATTAACATCACCCAAACCAACCGTATCAGTAAAAACAATTAAAGGTAAATCATCAGCAGGATAAGCATAACGTTGGGTATTTTGAGTATGGGGACGAAAACCCTGTCCAATAATTTCCGCAGAAACCCCCGTTAAACCACGAACAATAGAACTTTTACCAGTTTGGGGTTTTCCGATTAATAAAGCTTCTGTAGTGGGTAACTGAGTGCGGATAGTTGCTAAAATCTCTGCTACTTGAGCATCATTGACACTAAACCATTTTCCTATAGTTTGTGTTACTTGATCCACCGGTAAAAGTTGGGTTAATTTAGCGGTAGTTTTACTAACAACACCAGTGATGCGGTTTTTCCAAGAATCATTGTCTGACTTGGGTTGTGGTGCATCCGTTGGTGTGTTTAATGAGTCTTTGTTAGGTTGTTCAGTCATGGGCGTAATTTCAACAGGCCACCATTTCTAGTATAGCTCTGATTCCTGTGATCAATAATGGACAATTAATTACCTCTCCCTTGAAGGGAGAGGATTGAAAAGCTGAATTTTTTGCTGTTTTTCCCCTTGAAAGGGGAGGTTTTAAACCGTATGGCTATAGCTTGCGTGACGACGTAGGAGTCATACGCCACGCTACGCTATCGGCTGACGCTCACGGCGGAAGCCTTGAATTAAACAATTATCAATTATCAATTGTCAATTATCAATTGATAAATTAGCTACTGACAAAGGCGGTGACAGCTTTGCTAAACCTATTATATAGAAAGTATCACCCTAAATTTTTTTTCTGAAAAACAGAAACATCTTTTAAAAACTGTGGAACATAAGAAATAAATTTTCTATTACTATTTTTTTCTTGTTCTTTTAAATCTTGATAAATTGCCTGTAAATCATTATTAAATTTATGAGAATGTGCCTCTCTAACTTGATAAATCTCTTGGATAATTGGATCTTCCCACATAAATTTTACCTCTCTATCAGTTCTTCAGGTGTACAAATTATTACTGGTTCATAGCCTTGGTAACGACAAATGCGTTCAATTTCTCTCCGAATTATAGCATTAGCAATATGCTTACAATTCCATGTTAACAAATAATTGATACCATTGGTTACGGCAATAGCAATATGTAAAGCATCTTCTGCCGCTTTTTGGGGCATGATTTGAAAATCAAGAAAAGATTGGGCTAAAACTATTGCCTCTTTTCTTGTTTCTAATAATTCTATTGTTTCTAAAATTTTCAGTCTTTGTTCGGCTGCAATAGAGTCCCCAGCACTGGCTTCTTGAATAACTAGCTGTGAAGCGACCAGAGTAAATTTTTCTCGATAATTTTGCCACCATTCTTGGGTGATTTGTTGATGTCCTGCAATCACAATATCTCGGCTAGGACGAGAAGTTAGATAACTTATGACTGAGGTTTCAATATAGACTTTTTCTTTCATTGTTAATTTTTGATCGAATTGAGATATTGTTATTTATTCAGCAAACCCTAAGTATCTTGTCGAAATTTACAGCACTTTCCGGTGTAATGAGGTACACTTTGGGTGGGGAAGACTTGTACTGAGCGGTTAGTGAGCGCAGTCGAACTATGTCGAAGTATGCCCACCCCACAAGAGTTTCATGATGATAATTTGTACCTCGTAATAACGAAATCTGCTGTATATACTTCCTCGCAAAGCGATCGCACTACTAAAACCTCATCAATCTTCCTGGGGGCAATCATCCCACAAAGTAGTAATTTCTCGCAAACTCTGATGAGTACCATTACCCAAAATCAAATGGTCCAATAACGGAATATTTAAAAGTTGCGCTCCTGATAATAATTGCCGAGTTAATTCTATATCTGCTTCACTAGGTTCTAGATTACCAGAAGGATGATTATGGGCAACTATCATCCGTGTTGCACCATGTCGAATAACTTCCCGAAAAATATCACGGGGTGAAGCTAAAGTTTCGGTTGCAGTACCAATAGTAATTATTTTTGTCCCCAAAAACCGATTTTTCACATCTAATAATAAGACTGCAAACCGTTCTTGACTTTGCCACATTAAGTCTTGACTTAGGGTAGCGGCTGCCGCAAGGGGACTATCAATAACCGCACCCTCCGCAGGGCGGGATAAAAAAACCCGTTTACCTAATTCTATCGCAGCCAGAATTGATGTAGCTTTTGCAGAACCCACACCATGAATTTCCATTAACTCTGCGGGGGTAACATCCCGTAAAGCAGCTAAAGGATCTCGTTGATCTTTACCTAATTCTTGTAACATAAGTTGCCCTAAACCGACGGCTGAAAGTTTACCTGGTCCTTGTCCAGTTCCTAGGAGAATGGCAATTAATTCCGCAGTGGCTAATATTTTCGCGCCATGAGTCATCAATCTTTCGCGGGGACGCTCATTTTCAGGTAGGTCGGCAATTCTGAGGCAGTATGTCATATACAAACCAAGGGATTATGCACCAAGATGGAACTATATTTTAGTTATCCCTTTTTTAAGCTCAAAATTATATCCGAGAAGAAAAATATTTATAGGAGGGAACAGGGAACAGGGAACAGAAATAAGGCAAAAGGTAAGAGGCAAAAGTGAATGTTCTTCCCCTGCTTCCCCTTCTTTCTTCACTGTCACCTGTCACCTGTCACCTATCAACTAATAGCTTCTTGATAAATTATCTCTTGAAACTGAATGATGTCTTTTTGAGGATCAGCAATGCTGACTTTTACTAATACTTGTTCACCTAAACTTACAGAACGCCTAAAGACCATTGGTAACTGTAAACCTAAGTCTTCTAAAAGAATTAATGCTAAGTTGCTATCTTCCCGTAACCACATCAAAACGGTGACTTCCCATATTTCTTCAGGATTACGACGCAAATATTCTAAAGCATAATATCTATTAGTTTGCCGTTCTACCATTGTTAGTTCTTGGGTTGTAGTGGTGACGGTCATCATCACTTCTTTGAGTTGTTCAGCAGAAAATGGCAAATCTTCACCCCGTAAATGTGCTTTGAGTTGAAAGTGGGTGAGTAAGTCGCTGTAACGACGAATAGGCGAAGTTGCTTGAGTGTAAGTATCTAAACCTAAACCCGCATGACGTACTGGTGTAATACTCATTTCACTTTTGGGCATACACCGACGCAGGGCGCAAAAACGCACAAAACCGGCAGGAAGTTGTAATAGTTCTTCTTCTGGGGGGAGTTCCGGTTGGGGTTGTCCGCGAAATGGTAGGGGGATGTTATGGGTTTGACCGTATCGTGCTGCTACTTCCCCGGCTAAAATCATCATTTCGGCTACTAATTGCCGAGATGGGGAATCTTCTAATATATCAATGCTGATATCATCGTCTTTGACTTTGATCATCGCTTCTGGCATATTGATGCTAATCGCGCCTTGGTTATATCGCCAAGTTTTCCGCTTTTGTGCCAAATTTGCGATCGCCTCTATTTCTGGTTCTGCTTGTACTCCCAACTCCAGCATTTCATCTACATCTTCGTAGGTGAGGCGATAGGTAGGTTTAATCAAACTGGGATGAATAGTATAATCTTCTACAGCCCCAGTGTCATCTAAAACTACACCAAAACTCAGGGCGCAACAAATTTTCCCCTGTACCAAACTCATTGGACCTGTAGCTAAGACTTCGGGGAACATAGGTATCATTCCCGTAGGTAAGTAAACTGTACTACCCCGTTTTCTCGCTTCTAAATCTAAGTCATCTTCTGGCATTAACCAACGGGTAGGATCAGCAATATGTACCCAAAGCCGTTGTCTTCCATCGGCGAGAATTTCGCAACTTAAACCATCATCTATTTCTGTGGTACTTTCATCATCAATAGTGTATACCTTGAGATGTGTTAAATCCAGACGATTGGTGTCTAAGTCTGCTGGTGGAAAATCCAAATGTTGTTGCGCCACTTCTAATACCTTACTAGGGAACTGAACGGGAATTGAAGAACGACGCAGGAACAGGTTTTCATGAGGACTCCACCAACCCAAGTCGATCAATAGTTGCAGGGCTGCTTGGGGAGTTGCAGAACGTCCCAGCATATTCATGGTTTCTAATACTGGGGCTGGTGGTGGATAATTTCGCACTAAGGCATCCGCATTTATCCCCATTCGCACAATATCCGCCACGAAAGTTGCATATTTTTCTAATGCTTCCAAACGCTGGCGGTCTGGTTTTTGCCATTCTACGCTTTCGCCTTGGAGTGCCTGTTCTACACGCGCTAAAAATTCCTGCTGTCCCTTAGCTTTCTGCGCTTCTACTTCTATTTGGTGTTTCCGTTCTGCTACTTGTGCGGCGCTGCGTGGTTCGTAAACATCGCCTTTTTGCTTGAAATACATTTTGTCATCGGATAACAAGCAATGAGCGGCGTAAGAGTGCTGTGGTTCTGATTCTGAAAACAGCAAATTGGCCATTTGACTGGGGGTGACTGTTTCCCCGTCTTCTACCAATATTTCCCAAGCTACTTCTAAACTAGATGGATCTAGATAGGGTTGAACTTGACTTAAAAAGCTGGGAATATCAGCAGGTTTATAAGTTTGTCCATTAACTGTATAGGTTAGTTGTCGCGGCGCGAGGCTGTGGGATTGACCTCGTTCATCTACCACAAACCAACGGGTCTTTCCGTCTGGACGATCTACCACTCCCAGACGGCGATCGCCTTGAACCCTAAATTCAACTAGCGTCCCCTTCTCCACAACTCTCGCACTCTTTAGTAATTTTAGATTTTAGATTTTAGATTTTGGATTTGTTTTAGGTTGGTAATGGGTAATGGGTAATTGGTAATGGGTAATTGGTAATTGGTAAACACTATTTACTGTCACCTGTCACCTGTCACCTGTTCCCTGTTCCCTGTTCCCTGTTCCCTATTTCCTATAACCTAAATCCAAGGGTTTGAAATCTGGAATGAATTATACACTCCTTTTGGATGAATCAAATTTTAGATTTTGGACGGAAAGTAAACGTTTCATTTTTACCAACGTTACTTTTTTTGGACTTTATCTCAAAATCCTTTCATCCAAAATCCAAAATTTTCTTAGCCTTCGGCGTTGATAAATGGTAACAATGCCACAATCCGAGCGCGTTTAATCGCTAATGTTAATTGGCGCTGTTGTTGTGATGTTAACCCTGTAATTCTTCTGGGTAGAATTTTACCACGTTCTGTAATAAATTTACGTAGTAAATCAACATCTTTATAATCTATTGGTTCTCCTGGCTTAATTGGTGACAGGCGACGACGATAATAGCTCATCTCTTACTTAATTTCCTTGTGAACAGTGTGTTTGTTACAGTGGGGGCAGAACTTTTTCAGTTCTAAACGGTTGGTGGTGTTCCGGCGGTTCTTGGTGCTGGTATAGCGAGAAACGCCTGGAGAACGCTTGTCTGGGTTGGTTCGACACTCGGTGCATTCTAGTGTCACTATTATGCGGGCACCTTTACTCTTAGCCATAATTTTACAAACAGTAAAGCCGGGAGAGATTTAACACAAATGACTATCTTCTCACATTTCGCTGCACTTTTTCAACTAATCGCTTAATTTTTAGCTTAATTTTTAAATCCAGCGAATAGCCACGCCGTGAGGAAACAATTATAGTTCTAGCATAGCGGTCATGGAAAGCCTGTCGCATCTGAGAATCTGACAAGGCCGCACCACAGTCAATTGCTAGGGGTAGCACTAGCAGTATAGCAGTGGGATTAGTTATTATATTCGTTAAGCAGATGGAAACCAATAAGCAACTACCGCCAATAATCGCTTCACGCTGTAATAATGCTTGTAATTCGGGTATTCTGCTCACTGGTTGTCCGTTTTCTATTTCTAACACTTTTAAATTTACTGCCCATCTACCTAAACTTTGCCCATGATTGTTGTAAACTATGATGACTCGTAGAATTAACCAAGCAAGGATAAAAACGAAGATTTGGACAAATTGAATACCTAGATTATTTGTTCCTAAAAGAGAACTAATTAACCATGCTCCTGTAAAATCTATTCCTAATGCCATCCCCCGGCGGATAATTTCTGGCTTGGGGTAGTGTTTTTGTGGTGTTTTAATTATAGTCATATAATAATACCCGCTCTTAATGAGAATATGAATTTTCAGTTATAAATACTTAAAGAATCACGTAAAGCCGAGCTGAAAAACTATTGATTGACAATTTTTATACTTTGCGTCTTTTCAACTCAGCTTAATCAAGTAATTTTCCGCTCCCTAGTCTAAAGTCCAGGAAAGAGGTTTTTTAGTTCCTCTGAAAAGCAGGTTTTATTGCTTATCACTTGACTTCCAACTACTTGTGTTTCGCCGCATTCTTTTCCATTTCTGAAAATTCTAACGTCTTGAGAATTACCAGCAGCCGACACAGAAGCTCCTTTGGGTAATTTAAATTTAACTATGTGTGGAGTCTTTGGTACTGATTCTAGTCTGGAAGGTTTATCTTTTTCAACAATGCTGTAATTTCCATAGAAAAAGTTGTTTGTTGCTTTACCAATCCATCGGATTTCAAAATTATCAATTTCACCAGATAATGCTGTCTTCACTGCGTTTCTTACTGGTGCAACTTCAGTATTATAAATTTCATCAGATGATGCTTTATTTACTGAGGTTTGCACAGGTAAGGATTCGGTAGAGGTTTTATTGGCGGTCAGGTAATAAGTAGTGGTGCTTCCGATGCCGACCCCAATAACTAACGAGATAATTGTAGTTAGTAAACTTTTCATGTTGGTAAATTAACTTGCCAATGTTAGTTTACCCAGCAAAAGGCGATTAATCTCTATTTGCTAAAGTGTGATCTTGATTATCTCAAAAGGAGTTATGCCGATTCTTCCCCCTACTGACAAGCAATGTTTACAGCACGGAGTTTGATCCGGTAATTATCTGGTAATTTTTTATATTAAAATAACCAAAACTATCATCATTAACTATAACTATGCTGTCAGTCAGAGATGTAGAAGCTACTATTTTAAATGCTGTAAAACCGTTAGATAACCAGCTAGATGTGGAATTTGTTGATTTATTAATGGCGCATAATCGCATTTTAGCAACTCCTGTGATCAGTTCTCTGGATTTTCCCCATTGGGATAATTCGGCGATGGATGGTTATGCGGTGCGTTATGCAGATGTGCAGTACGCTAGGGCGGATAAACCTATTATTTTGCAGGTTGTGGAAGAAATTCCGGCTGGGTATAAACCTCTAGTGACAATTAAACCAGGACAAGCGGCAAGAATTTTCACCGGTGCAATGATGCCCCCTGGTGCGGATACAGTGGTGATGCAAGAAAGAACCCACCGTCAGGAAAATCAAGTTTTTGTGTTTATTGCACCTCAACCCCAGGAGTTTGTCAGACATAAGGGGGATTTTTATCAAGCCGGAAACGAAATTTTACCCACTGGTATTCCCTTAACTGCGTCCGAAATAGCGGTTTTAGCGGCTGCTGGACGGGAACAAGTGAGTGTTTTCCGTCGTCCCCGTGTGGCTATTTTATCAGTTGGCGATGAGTTGGTGATGCCGGAACAATTGCTAAAACCTGGGCAAATAGTTGATTCTAATCAGTATGCTTTAGCTACTTTGATGCGGGAATTGGGGGCAGAAGTGTTACTGTTAGGAATTATTCAGGATGATCCGACAACTTTACAAGAAATTATCGATTATGCGATCGCTAATGCTGATATAGTCATTTCTACTGGTGGTGTATCTGTGGGCGATTATGATTACATATATAAAACTTTAGCTTCTTTGGGAGCAAAAATTCATTTTCGTTCTGTACAAATGCGTCCGGGAAAACCTCTGACTTTTGCTACTTTTCCCAATAAGTTATACTTTGGTTTACCAGGAAATCCGGTTTCGGCTTTGGTGACTTGTTGGCGGTTTGTAAAACCTGCAATTAAAAAAATGTCAGGACTGGCTAAAGGTTGGGAAAGTAAATTTGTGAAAGTTAAATCTTCATCAGAATTACAATCTAATGGCAAGATGGAAACCTATATTTGGGGTAAGTTACATCTGGTAAATGGTGTTTATCAATTTCAGAAATCTGAAGGTAATTATAGTTCTGGTAATTTAATTAATTTAGCTCAAACTAATGCTTTGGCTGTGTTACCTGTGGGTAAAACTTTTGTTTATCCAGGTGAGGAAGTTTTCGTTTTGCAAATATAAATAGGAGGGAACAGAGAACAGAGTTTTTGACTTTTGACTTGATTTTTCCCTATCTTTGAGAGTCCAGATTTAATAATAGGCTCTGATTCATATACTATTTAGTGTAAGTCAGAGCCTGATAGATGACATTCTGATATTATAACTTTAACGTGGGACTGAGAATAAAGATAGATATTCCTAGATATTAATTCTTAGGACATGAACCATCTTTAGGTTCTTGAGTTATTACAGTAATGTCTTTGTAACCTGCTGCTGATAATATTCTTTCTACTATTTTTTTTGCGTTACTATTAGCAGCATCTATAATATCATTTCCGCAAGCTTCTAATTTAATTCTAGCAAGTGCATCTTTTTGTGCTTGATCTAGTAGTTCAATCTCAGCGTTAGGACCAAACCAGTTTTTGTGATGATCTAAAAGTTGAGATTTATCAGCTTCTAGAACTGTTTCGGTAATATAAGGAGGAGGTAAAGTAATTGTAATTTTCTGGTTGTTGATATCTACATCTGTTGCTTTCAATGCTTTCATATCTATACCAGCACGTATTGTACCTTGTCCTTCATAAATAACCTTAGTATCTCCAACATAGAATGAAAACAACCTTTGCTCTTTAGTTTCAACTAATGATGCTTTACTGGACATTTTTACAGTATTGAGTTCACTTGTTTCTTTTAATCCACCCAAAATAACATCTATCATTTTTGCACTCTCATTTGTTTTAACCCACGGCCAGCTAAAAAACAAGAATGCTGCTAGAATAAATGCTAAGATACCAAATAAAATCCATCTGTAAATGATTAATTTATCTGTAGTAGATTGTATGGTCTGTTTTAAGCCACTGAAAGAAGTCATTTTTATTACTCCTAAATCCACTTGTATTTATATCCATCTCTTATAGACTAACAGAGTACACAATTAAGTTCTACAGTAGTTATACTTATTTGTGCTAATTTTTACATTACATAATCTTGCTCTAAAAACAGTAAGTACCTTAAATAACACCGAAAGTTGGAATAGTTTTTTTAGCGTTCGCTTGACATTCAAGACAGTCGCTACATAATTTTCTGATTTCCTTTTTTTTTGAGCTTAACCGATATAATATTATTCAGTAATAACCTAGTTTAAGGAGTCAAGTATATGCAAAAAAAAAATTTACTCTCGAATACTGGTTAGATGATAGCTGGTATGTAGGAAAATTAAAAGAAATTCCGGGAATATTTAGCCAAGGAGAATCATTAGAAGAGTTAGAAGAAAATATTAAAGATGCCTATCAGCTAATGTTAGAAGAAAGCTTAGAAAATCATCCCCAAGCGCAAACTAAAGAAATTTGGGTTGATGTGGCGTGAAACGAGGAAATTTTATTAGAGAATTAGTTGATGCAGGGTGCTATTTAAAACGTCATGGGAAGAAACATGATATCTATATTAACCCTATTAATGGAAAACAATCGCCTGTACCACGTCATCCAGAAATCAAAGAAAGTCTCTGTCGTTTAATCAAAAAACAGTTAGGAATTTAAATAGGAAATGCGCTTGAAAGTCTTTTTTTGATGGTTAGGAGTCAGGAGTCAGGAGTCAGGAGTCAGGAGTCAGGAGTCAGGAGAAATAATTAATTTTTTACTCTATTACCTATTTCCTTCTTACTGTCACCTGTCACCTGTCACCTGTCACCTGTCACCTGTCACCTGTCACCTGTCACCTAATTAAGCTACTGCTACTACTTTTTCCTTTTCAGGAACATAGGGTTTTTCTGCACCTTGGGCTAAATAAGCAGCTAATTGACTTTCGATTTCATCGCGGACAATTTGCCGATATTCCATAAAATGCTCGATGTGAGCGCAGGTAGAAACGTACTGTTCTATCACTTTGGGATTATGCTTGAGAATGCTAAAGAAGTGATGCCAGAATTTCCAGCGAGTTTCTCTTTTAAAACCTTGTCTCCAAATAACAATTAGCAAGGCTTTGATAACTACCCATTCTGGCATTTTAGCTGGTGCTGTCCATTGGGGAGAACCCAACATCATAAAACAGCGATAGGTGCGATCTAAATAGGCTACAGGGTCATATAAAGCACAAAAAGCTTCCACATATTCCCTAGCCAATTCTTCTAAAGGACGGGTAGGAATAAAGTTCATCAATGTGGTTTGATTGATATTCCCGTCTTTGTTTTCCCGCAGTCTACCTTCTTTTTTCAAACGATGCCATAAAGCGGTGTTGGGTAACGCTTGTAACATGGCAAAGGTAGTGGAAGGAATGGCAGCTTGTTCTGCAAATCTGACAATGCGATCGCCTGCACCGGCTTTTTCACCATCAAAACCAATAATAAACCCAGCCATTGGCCGCAGTCCAGCTTTTATGATAGTTTCTACAGATTCAGTTAAAGAACTGCGAGTATTTTGGAATTTCTTAGTGAGTTGTAAACTATCTTCATCTGGTGTTTCAATACCCAAAAATACGGCTTTAAAACCACAGTCAACCATCAACTCCATCATTTCTTGATCTTGTGCCAAATCAATGGAAGCTTCGGTGTCAAAATTGAAAGGATATTGATGTTCAGCCATCCAAACTTTTAACTCTTTTAGCAACAATTTGACATTGCGTTTGTTGCCAATAAAGTTATCATCAACCATGAACACACCACGCCGCCAACCCAACTCATAAAGATAATCTAATTCTGCTAAAAGTTGGGCAGGTGTTTTCGTTCTCGGTTTGCGTCCATATAATACAATGATGTCGCAAAATTCGCATTGGAAAGGACAACCCCGCGAAAACTGCACAGACATCATATCATAGGCATTAAATTCTAATAAATCAAAGCGGGGGATCGGTGTAGTCGTCACATCTGGTTTTTCAGTGGCGCGGAAAACCCCAGATTTTTCACCTTTTTGTACCGCTTCCACAAACATGGGTAAAGTGATTTCCCCTTCATCTAAAATCAGGTAATCTGCCCCTGCTGCTTCCACTTCATGGGGTGTAGATGTGGGATAGGGACCACCCAAAGCTACCAACTTACCCCGGCGTTTTGCTTCCCGAATTTGATCTAATAAATCTTGTTTTTGGACAATCATAGCCGAGAAAATGACTATATCTGCCCATGCCCATTCTTCTTCTGTGGCAGCGCGGATGTTACGATCTACAAGTTTAAATTCCCACTCTTGGGGTAAGATTGCTGCAACTGTGACTAAACCCAATGGTGGTAATAGAACCTTTCTATCTACGAGTGCTAGGATTTTCTCATAGGACCAGAAGGTTTTGGGAAATATTGGATAAACTAGCAAGACACGCATAGTATCACCCCTCACGATTTATTTTGTAATCTAACTGTAACTAAATTTAGGACTGATTGACGTTTTTATAAGTTGCAATGTTGTGTGTGATAATAGAGGAACTGTCAGAATCAGGATGTCCAGGATGTAAGGATTTACAGGATGAAGACAGTAATTTTATCACTAATTACGTATCATCACCTGTACAAGCCTGAACTTGATAAATAACAACTTGGGTAAATCTGATTTTTTATGGATAAGCTGAAGAAAAGTTAAACTACCTTTATTTTAGGAATTACATCCTATGCAGCAAACCCTAAAAGCTATTTATCGTAATGGTACATTTATTTTACAAACTCCTTGTAACTTACCTGAAGAGATAGAAATTGAACTTGTAGTTAAATCTCCTCAAGTTATACCACCGAAAATTACTGATATTAATGAGAGACGCAACTTTCTAAAATCACTGGTGGAAAGAATGCAAGAAAACCCTATTCCTGCTACTGCTCCTCAGTTTACACGGGATATGTTGCATGAACGCCGTTGATACAAATATTTTGATTTATGTCCATGATCCACGGGATACTAATAAACAGGGAATAGCAGCTTCCTTAGTAGCTAATTTAACAGATGGTGTTTTAATCTGGCAGGTTGCCTGTGAATATTTAGCTGCAAGTCGTAAACTAGAATCATTAGGGTATGATAAATCACAAGCCTATCAATACATTCGAGATTTACAACAAGTTTAGTACACTGCCTTACCAACTTGGAATGTGATTGATCGTGCTGAGGAATTAATGAAACGTTTTAGTCTCTCACATTGGGATTCAATGATTATTGCTGCTTGTTTAGAGGCTAATGTTCAAACCTTGTATACAGAAGATTTTGGTTATGAAGTGATTGATGGTTTAAAGATTGTTAATCCTTTTAAGTCACATTCTTAAAATGTGTGTTGTGTGTAATAATAGAGTGATAATTTTGATAGCTTAGTTGATTATGAAAGCAAACTTTGCGCCAATTTTTGAGCTAGGGTTGTCAGAAAAGCTACAACTTCTAGAAGATTTATGGGATGATATTGCGACTCAATCAGCAAATGTTCCTGTATTAGACTGGCAAAAAGACGAACTGGATCAAAGAAAAGCTCTCCATTTACAAGATCCGAGTTTAGCTAGTTCTTGGGAATCAGTAAAAGCAAGAATCCGTAGTAGGAAAAATGGTTAAGAGTGTTATTACCTTACCACAAGCAGAACAAGATATTGCTGATGCTTATGACTGGTATGAGGAACAAGAACTGGGATTAGGTGAAGAATTTTTGCGGTGCGTTGATGCTTGCACACAATACATTGCGAGAAATCCTAAGATGTATGAATTTGGGTATGCTACTTATAGGCGTGCTTTAATTCGTAGATTTCCCTATGCTATTTTTTATGAGTATGTTGAAAATGTAGTAACTATATATGCAGTTTTCCACTGTTCTCAAGATCCTAAAAAATGGCGTAAGCGGTTAAAATAATTTATTTTTTTATCTGCTATGTATTAACTTTTGTATAAAGAATATAATGATTTATTAATTTTTTCACACAAAAAATTATATATTTATTTTTTATTTCCCTTCCAGGTATATTATTAACAACATAAAGGTGCGAGGGAAATGTTATGAAAAAAATTATTATAGGTTTATTAACAATAATACTTACAGGATGTACAAGCGTTAAGGAATCAGAAAAATCAACTTCTGAAGTTGAACGTAAAATATCGGAAAAACCAATGAGTGAAAATTTAGCTATTCTCGACGGAAAAAAAGATCCAGCAAGCTTAGAACTTTACGACAAGGAATTTAAAAAGCTAAAAAATCTATGTTTTGAAGATGAAAGAGAAATTGGACTTATGATTTTTAAGATTACGAAATTTGAAAAGGAGGCTGGTTATACTACATATAGTAACTTTGATACTTTACAATCTTTTAAATCAATTGCGGAAAGTTATTTCAATCGTAAACGGGGAGAATGTATCCAAGTTTATATAGATATGACAAAGGAATATAAGAAAGAGAAAGATGAAAATTAGAGTTTTAGTAACCCACCTTTTTTACTTGCATAGATAGGAGTGATACCTGCGGTTAGCTAACGTTAATGCCCTCTTTCCAAAATCAAACGATATTATCAAATTACCAAAACCAACAAAAAATCTCTCTCAAACTCTCTTCCCTTCGTGTCCTTCGCTTCTTCGTGGTTCATTCCTTCTTAATCTCTGGATTTTTACTTTTTTCCAAAGTCAAACGATACCTACATTAAGTAAAGCGATTCGCATAAGATAAACTAGAAGAAAAATCGTACTAATTGAGCAACTTTTATTATGTTTGCTGAAACATCCTCAAGATATGTAACACGAAATCCTGAAATTTTAGGTGGAGAACCAATTATGATCGCATTACTATTAATCCTCACATTTGTTTAGGACAACCAACAATTAGAGGAATGCGGATCACAGTAGCTTTTATTCTCAAATTACTAGCCAGTAAACTTTCCATTGAAGAAATTTTAGCAGCTTATCCAGAATTAGAAGAAGAAGATATTAGACAAGCTCTTAACTATGCAGCCTGGACAGTTTCCGATAAAATTACCAGCATTCCTTCAGCATGAATAACCTACGTTTTATTGCTGATGTTCATATTTCCCCTCTCACAGTAGCAGCATTAAAATTGAAGGGATATGATATTTTACGTTGTACAGATTTGCTACCTAACACTGCTGCTGATGTAGATATTTTAGAACTTGCAAGAGTGGAAAATCGCATTATCATTAACTCAAGATTTAGATTTTTCGATGTTGATAGCTGTTTGCAAATATCACCAACCAAGTTTAGTAACATTGCGTTTATCTTCTGCAAAACCTGATGTAATTACACAAAGATTGTTAGACGTTTTACCTCAGTTAGAGGAAGAACTTATTCAAGGTTCAGCATTAACAATTGATGATAATTCTGTACGTATTCGTAAACTACCAATTAGTTGATTTTCATGTTATATCAGGTGAGCGATACTTTGGGTAAGCGTTGCTAACGCCTAAAATAAAATAGATAAGTGCAATCACTCTCATAACCATGAATCTTAACCTTCAGCTTATTCTGACTCACCTTAAAAAAGAACTCACTAACCTGTATGGCGATCGCCTAAAAAACCTCACCCTTTTTGGTTCTCAAGCGCGTGGTGATGCAGAACCCGGATCAGATATAGATGTGTTAGTAGTGCTAAAACCTCCCGTAAACCCAGGTGAAGAAATTAAACGCACAGGAAAAGCGATCGCTGATCTTTCCCTAGAATATGATGTTGTCATTAGTTGTATTTTTATGGACGAAACCCACTATCAAACTCGCAATGGTTCATTACTCAGGAACATCCGTAAAGAAGGGGTTTTGCTATGACAGATGAACAAAGAGAACTCCTGCTCAAAGCTCAACAGAGTTTAGAAGCTGCAAAACTCCTACTTAACAACCACTTCCCAGACTACGCTACTTCCCGCGCCTACTACACCATGTTCTATATTGCAGAAGCATTTCTAGAAGGTAAGGGACTTTCATTTTCTAAACATTCAGCCGTTATTGCCGCCTTTGGTCGAGAATTTGCCAAAACTCAACAAGTTCCAACAGATTTTCACCGATTTTTGATTGAAGCACAGGAACTGCGAACTACTGGGGACTACGGACAATTAAACGCTGTTACAACCGATCAAGCGACAGAACAAATTGACCGATCAGAACAATTTTTGTCCCTAGCAATTCAGATGATTGGCGCAATAAATTGATGAAATAATTATACTCAAGAATTTTTCATGATCAAGAGCGATCGCCCTATTTCCAAAATCAAAAGATATTATCAAGTTAACAAAACCAACTAAAAACCCCTCTCAAACTCTCTTCCCTTCGCTTCCTTCGCGTCTTCGTGGTTCATTCCTCCTTAACCTCTGCCATTTTTAGTAATTTCCACAGTAAAGCAATAGCTAAGAAGAGGAAAGCAAACGCAGATAGCAAAGTCATGAGAGAGATAAAATCAGATAAACTAGAAAAAAGCAATACCGATTTATTTTTATTGATTTAAGGGTTTCAATATATGACAAAACGTGAACAACTAATCCAAGAACTAGAAGAAACTCCTGATGATATCGTACAACTTTTACTAGATTATTTACATCGTGTGAAAGCTACACGCAAAGAACATCCCTTAGCTAAATTTGCAGGAATTTTAAGTGATGCAGAAGCAGCAGAGATAAAACAGTCAATTGCTGAATGTCGGCAGGTAGATAAAAATGAGTGGTGAAATTGCTTTAGATACTTCTGTTGCAGTTCGTTTTTTAAATGGTGACACAGCAATTATTGAAAGAGTATTGGCTTTACCAGAAGTTATTTTACCTTTAGTAGTAGCTGGAGAATTATTATTTGGTGCTGAAAATTCATCCCGTCCATTGCAAAATTTACCTCGTTATTTAGAGTTTATTTCAAATTGTACAGTTGTACCTTTAGGACTAGAAACAACTGCTATCTATGCTAGAACTCGGTTACTATTAAAACGTAAAGGTCGGCCAATCCCAATAAATGATATTTGGATTGCTGCTCAATGTTTGGAAAAGGGGTGGATATTAGTTACAGATGATACAGATTTTGACTATGTGGATGATTTGGTATTGGAGCATTGGTAAGTGGTAAAGCAATACCTATTTCTTATGTCCCGTAAGGGATACGAGTACCGTCAGGGATACGCTATCAAACCTGCAATGGTTCATTACTCAGGAACATCCGTAAAGAAGGCGTTTTACTATGACAGATGAACAACGGGAACTCCTGCTCAAAGCTCAACAGAGTTGAGAAGCTGCAAAACGATAATATAAACTATCACCCACATCCGCCTGAGATTGAAATCTCAGGCTAATAGCAAAAGTCGTCTCAAGACGACTGATAAAATATTGAATTTTTGATAATTATTTTAGTCGGTTTTAACCGACTTCCGTTATGAGGCTGCATTGATTCCCAGAAGGATCTGCTTCTCTCCTCCTTTGCGTCTTTGCGTGAGATACAACCCATCTTCCTTCGCTTCCTTCGCTTCTTTGTAGTTCATTACCTTAAAAATAGGAAAATAACAAAAATTACCAAAAACCGAAATCATGAACTTCCGCGAAGAATTTAAACTCCTCCTCCGCGCTCGCTACCCCCTCATTTATATCCCCACCTACGAAGAAGAACGGGTAGAAGCTGCTATCCGGGAAGAAGCGACAAACCAAGGAAACCGCCCTGTGTATACCTGGGATTTTGTGGATGGATATCAAGGCAACCCCAATGATGCCGGCTTTGGTAAACGCAACCCCCTCCAAGCATTAGAATTTATTGAAAAATTACCCCCTACCGCCCCAGCAGTGCTAATTCTCCGGGATTATCACCGCTTTTTAGAAGATGTGGCGATCGCTCGCAAACTCCGCAACTTAGCCAGACTCCTGAAATCTCAACCGAAAAATATTGTTTTATTATCCCCACGCATTGCTATTCCTGACGATTTAACCGAAGTTTTAACGGTGGTGGAATTTCCCTTACCCGCAGCAGCAGAAATAAAAACCGAGGTAGAACGCCTATTACAACCCACTGGTAACGCACTTTCCGGTAAATTTATTGATGACTTGGTGCGTTCCTGTCAAGGTTTATCAATGGAACGGATACGCCGAGTTTTAGCAAGAGCTTTAGCATCCCACGGAGAATTACAACCAGAGGACGTTGATTTAGTTTTGGAGGAAAAACGCCAAACTATCCGCCAAACCCAAATCCTGGACTTTTATCCGGCAACTGAGCAAATATCTGATATTGGGGGACTCGATAATCTCAAAGATTGGTTAATTCGTCGGGGTGGTTCATTTACAGAACGAGCGCGACAGTACGGATTACCGCATCCCCGTGGTTTAATGTTGGTGGGGATTCAAGGAACTGGTAAATCTTTAACAGCAAAGGCGATCGCCCATCATTGGCATTTACCTTTATTACGCTTAGATGTGGGGCGCTTATTTGGCGGTTTAGTCGGTGAATCAGAATCTCGCACCCGGCAAATGATTCAAGTTGCTGAAGCCCTTGCACCTTGTGTATTGTGGATTGATGAAATTGACAAAGCCTTTTCTGGTTTAGGTAGTAAAGGTGACGCGGGAACAACTAGCCGGGTATTTGGGACATTTATCACTTGGTTAGCAGAAAAAACTTCACCCGTGTTTGTGGTTTCCACCGCTAACGATATTCAAGCTTTACCCCCGGAAATGTTGCGGAAAGGGCGATTTGATGAAATTTTCTTTGTTGGTTTACCCACTCAAGAAGAAAGAAAAGCCATTTTTACTGTACACTTATCCCGCTTGCGTCCCCATAACATCAAAAGCTATGAGATTGATCGGTTAGCTTATGAAACTCCTGATTTTTCCGGTGCAGAGATTGAACAAACGTTAATTGAAGCGATGCACATTGGTTTTAGCCAAAATCGTGATTTCACAACTGATGATATTTTAGAAGCGGCTAGTCAAATTATCCCTTTGGCGCGAACTGCGGTAGAACAGATCCAAAAACTGCAAGAATGGGCAGCAGCGGGGAGAGCGCGTTTGGCTTCTAAGCATAGTTCTTTGAGCGATCGCCTCCGGCGCACTACGTGAACGCATACAACGCCAAATGTAATAATATTTTGCTGGTGACTGGGGAAGAAGGTGACAGGTGACAGGGAACAGGTGACAGTGAAGAAGAACTTTCTATGATTTCTGACTCCTTGATCTCCTGACTCCTTGATCTCCTGACTCCTTGATCTCCTGACTCCTTGATCTCCTGACTCCTTGATCTCCTGACTCCTGACTAAAAGATATGAAAATAATTTCCGGCTTTTTTAAACTTATACTTGGTTTTGTATTAGCGATCGCAGTTTTATTAGGTAGCGGACTCACAATAGCTCTCTATTTTGTTAATCGTACCGCTCTTCCTCCCGAAAAACCCATGTTTGCTAATGATAATCCTCAACCTAAAGTTGACAAACCAAAAGTCACTCCGGTAAAAGCTACATCCACCTCTAAACCTACTCCTACTAGCAGTCCTAAACCTAGTCCTAGTCCTACTCCTACTCCTACTCCCACTGAATCACCTGATACCTTACCACCAGGAGCTTATCAAGCTATTGTAACTTGGCCGCAAGGGTTGAGTATGCGAGATCAACCAGCCTCAGATGCACAAAGTATTGGTGGTGTTGGTGGTAATCAAAAAGTGATTATCTTAGAAGAAAGCGCGGATAAAAATTGGCAAAAAATTCGCATTGCAGGTACTGATAAAGAAGGTTGGGTGAAAGCTGGTAATACTAAACGAGTGGAAGAATAATTCTTGATCTTTAGGGAACAGGGAGTTCACTTTCAATTTGATCATGATTAAATTGACAATGATAAATGTGAACCTTGCTGATTTTTATTTACTTCAATCCGGGCTTGAAATGCTTCTTTGAGGTGAGGAATGTGTGTAACAGTGAGAATACAAGCAAAATCAGCAGATATCGCATTTATGGACGCAATCAGGCGATCGCATCCTTCTGTATCCTGTGTACCAAATCCTTCATCTATAATCAACAACTGCAACGCTGCACCCGCACGTTGGGCTAATAATTTTGCTAATGCTAAACGAATCGCAAAATTAATCCTAAATGCTTCTCCACCCGAATAAGTTTCATAAGCTCGTGTACCCCTTGCATCAGCAATTAAAATATCTAACGTATCAATCAACTTGGCATTTTTCCGCGTTGACTTACCACTTCTTCCCGCTTTCTGAGTAACAAATTGTACGTGCAATTGATTCGCACTCAACCTCGACAGGAGTAGATTTGTCTCAGCTTCTAGTTGGGGTAACACATTTTCAATCATCAAAGCTTGGATACCATTTTTACCAAAAGCTTGCGCTAATTCCTGATAAACTCGCTGTTGCTGTTTACAGTATTTTAATTGTTCTTGTTCTTGCTCATATTGATTTTGCAACAGTTCTAACTGATGTATCTGTTGTTCTAAACGCCCCAAATAAGCAATTTTTTCATCCATTTCTCGGCGAAAAATGGCTATTTTCTGCTCTAACGCCTGAATTTGCTCAACAGGATTCGCACTAACTTTTAATTGCTCTACAATACTATTCATTTCAATCGCAAGTTTTTGTTGATCTGCTGACCTGCTCTTATAAGCAGTTGTTAAATCCTCCAATCTTTTCTGAAGTTGGGGATATTGCTGTTGAGCAGATAATAACTGCTGATAGGGTAACTGCCAACATTGAAACTCCTTAACACCTTTACGAATATTACTATGTTGCTCAGAACTGTAAGCAATTTCTGTAATTTGGGTTTCTAGTGCTAATATTCCTCTTGCTATCTCTGAATTTGTTTGTTCTGATGCTATTTGCGCCTTCAATTCCTCAATCATAGCTTGCAGCTCTGGTTTTCTCGCTGCTATTTGAGCTTGTTTTTTCTTGGCATCTTTAATCTGGACTTGTTTAATTTCTGCCCATCGTAAGGTTTCTACTACACTTCTAGCTAAAGCATGATCTTGTTCATTGTAATTCAGTTGTTTGATATATTCATCTAACTCTTGAATTTCTGCTTGTTTATCAGGTGCATAATCACCTTCTAAAGCAATCTGTAACTTTTCTTTCTCTGTTAAAACTTGTTGTAGTTGCGTTTGCAGTTCAGCCGACGCTTGTAACTGGGCTGCTAATTTCCCCTTTTTTTCCCTTAAAGCGTCATAATTTGCTACTTGCTGCGATATTTCTCGATATTCCTGCCTTAATACCTGAATTTCTCGGTCAGAAACTGCCATCTGTTCCCGCAGTACCCAAAATTGTCCTTGAGTATCTTCATATTCTATTTGGGTTTTTTGTATTACTCGATGCCAGTGATTTTCATCCAAAGGATGTTCACACAAGGGACATAAAGCATTAGGATTTTGGAGAAGTTGTATTTTTTGTTCTAAGTCTCCTAGTAATTTTTCGTAGTCTTTTTGATGAGCTTGTAAACGTTCTATAAAATGGCGACGTTCATGTCCTTTGTCCTGTACCCTTTGCAAATAAACTCGCTTCTTTTCCAACTCTTCAATTTGCAAATCTACTTCTATCACATCTTGTTGTAACTGGGATTGTTTGCGAATTTGAAATTCAATTTGTTTTTCTCTCTCTTGTAACTGTTCTAAACTTGCTAATAATCTACTATGGATACGTTCTAATTCAGTTTGTAAATTTGCTCTTTGTTCTAATAAAGGTTTGACTTGTATTTGCAAATTTTCTAAAGAGTTAAGATGATCACGTGCAGCAGATAATTGAGATAAAGCTGTTTCAATTTCTCCAGACTTTTTCAAAATTGGTTTAATTTCTTGTTGTTCTTTTTCTAAATTATTTAATTCAGCTTCTGCTGCTTGTATTTTGCGTTCAATAGATTGAATTTGTTTATCCAGTTGCTGTTGTTGTTGTTGTTTTAAAGTAATAGCGCGGGTATGTTGTTCAAACTTAATAGCAAAAACTTCTTCTTGAGATTGCAAAGTTTGAAATTGAGAGTATCCAGCTTGAATTTGGTCGGATTGATGTAAAATAGATTCTAAAGCTGCCAATTGGGATTTGACAGCTAACTTGTCTTGATTTAGGCGATCGCAATCTTCACTAAGATTTTGATATTGCTGTCTGACAAAACTCAGTTTTTCCTCTAAATTTTGGCGTTGACTGTGAATAACTTTCAAACTTTGTAATTGAATATTATCAGCAGCTTGCTGTTGTTGCAGATGATTGAGTTGAACTTCTAAATCTGCTTTTTCTGCTGTAGTTGGTTCCCGTTGTTGAAGTTGAGATTTAATATTATCCAAAGAACGTTCTAACTCTTCCGCCCGTCCTTTATACTGTTTAGAATTATCCTTAGCCTTTTCTTCCAACTGATCATATTGATTAAGTTTTAATAACTCTGCTAAAATTTCCTTCCGTTCCGTGGGACGCTTGAGCATAAACTCATCCGCCCGACCTTGGCGCAAATAAGCAGAATTAATAAAAGTCTCATAATCAAGCTTGATATGTTGTAAAATCACATCTTGGGTTGCTCGCATCCCCTTACCAGTCAGAGGCCGAAAACCAGCCGGAGTTTCAATTTGAAATTCCAAAACGCTAGTTGCACCCCGGACACGGGTACGAATCACCCGATATTTTTGTAAATTATTGTAGAAAGTAAAATCAACTCTGACCTCTGTTGCGCCAGAATAGATCACATCATCTTCAACAGTGGCACGGCTTTCACCCCAAATAGCCCAAGTAATAGCTTCCAGCAGAGAAGATTTACCCGCACCATTAGAACCACAAATACAAGCCGTATGCAAACCGCCAAAATCTAAAATTGCATCACGGTAACTCAGGAAGTTTTTTAGGATCAGTTGAACTGGAATCATTGAGGCTATAGTGCCATATCTACAATTTCTATTATTAACAGTACAGATGCACTTTGTGTTAGTTTAACCATATAGATATTAGCTTTCTACTCTGGAAAACATCTGATTACAAAAATTTACAACTAACTAGGGAATCGGCAATAGGAAATCGGGAACAGGGAAAAGCCACCCCTCTTGATAACTTTTGTAACTTGTACATCAGTGCTATAAATCATCTATCAGATTCAGGATTCACCATATTCATAATCTATCCTGAGATTCTAATTGCTTATGTCAAATTAAAGATGTAAAAAATGTTTTTTTGGTTTTAAATGTTGAATATTGCTCAAATTTGTTACATTAAACCCACAGCAACAAAATATCTGTTGTCATCATAATTCATGTAGGAGTGAATGTGAATACTATGTTTCTACGTAAACATTTTGTTTGTGTGCCAAGTCTAGCCGCCCTGACAATTTTAGGTAGCAGCGTTTGTGCAACTGCTCAGACAAACCAGCCTGATACCGCTATCATGTCTGAAGTACAGCAATTTCCCAATGTCGCTACTCTAAAAACGACTCATCGGACAATCATACCCGTTCCAGGGACAGTAGCTACCTCATCAACAATCTTGACTGCGGAAAATACAGAACCTACATCCCAACCATCTGCGGCTCAAGTCACACAGCCGAAAGAAATAGCACAAGCAGATATTGATCTAGGAAGACCTACCCGTGGTGGTAGTAGCTATGTTGGCGTTGCTGGCAATATCGGGTTAAGTGGCGGATCTTCAGCCTTGGGCGATGGTAATTTTACAGTCATCAGCAAAGTTGGTTTCACCAGGACTCTATCAGTTAGACCATCGGCCATTTTAGGGGATGATACTGTATTTCTCGTTCCCCTAACTTATGATTTTTCCTTCCAGCCCATAGGAGATCCATTTAGTGAACCTTTACCCATAGCTCCCTATGTGGGAGTTGGTGCAGCTATTAAAACTGGTAACAACTCGGAAACTGCTGTCATGGTGACAGGTGGTGTTGATATACCTCTAAATAATAGATTCACTGCCACAGCCGCTATCAATGCAGGATTTTTTAATCAAACTGATGTCGGTTTGTTAGTTGGTGTTGGGTACAACTTTGGTGGATTCTAAGTAGGTTAACTACCCAGATCCTCAACTTCTTTAAGAAGTCGGGGATCTATCCAGTATCCAGTATATTAACGTTTTATTTCTTGCAAGGCAGCAATAAAAACATCAATTTTTGAACGCGTATTATAAAAATATAAACATTATTATCTATAAAAAGTAAATTAATACTTATTTCTAGAGATAGAGTTAATGCAAAAAAACAAAGTTTACCGTAAAAGGATCAAGAATTTTACAAAAATAAGTTACTTCCGGGCATCCTGCCCGCTAATTATACAGGTTATACAGGGCTGGCAGGATGCCTACCCCACAATATGAGATACTTGATTAAATAGGAATAATTATGGTTAGACGTATAGTTAAAAACTTCAGCTTTAAAGAAATCAAAAAAACTGACGACGGTGCATTATCTATTGGTAAATTTACTAATGTTCCTGATATTAACCCACCACAACCACCCGGCAATATTGCTAATTGGTTTTTAGGTACACGGGCGGAAAATGGGGAAGAATTTAAACAACTTATTGCCCAAGCTGTGGATCATATTATTGATTATCGGCAAAGTTATTTACCAGGTGATCCAGAAACAATTACTCAGGATGTTAAAGCTGCTCCAGAATATCAAACAGGAATGCAAGCTTTAAGGGATGTCTACAATCAATTGTTACAGCATTTGCGAGAATATGGTACGCCATATTTTAGTATGCGTTATCAAGGTCATATTCTTTGGGATACTACTATACCGGGAATGCTGGGTTATTTTGCTGCAATGTTGCATAATTCCAATAATGCCACCATTCAAGCTTCTACTGCTACGACTTTATTAGAATTACAGGTAGGGCGTGATTTATGTGCAATGATTGGTTTTCCTGAAACCGATAAAATTGAACCTTGGTGTCATATTACTGCTGATGGTTCTATTGCTATTAATGAGGCGACTTGGGCAACAAGAGAATTAAAATTCTTTCCTTTTGCTGCGAAAAAAGCTTTACAAAAACAACCAGCATTAGCTAAAGCTAAAGCATTAAAAGTGAGAATTGTTGATGGTAGTCAACCAAAATTATTAGAAGCTACTTCTTGGCAATTATTTAATATTTGCATGGATGATATTTTGGCTTTACCGCAGCGAATTTGGGAATTATGCGGTGAAAGTGAAAATATCAAAGATGTTTATGATGTTTGGGATTTGATTATTCCTTATAATCTCAATGCACGGGGCTGGTTGGAAATGAATTGTTCTTGTTTTGCAGATGTAGGTAAAATGAAAATTATTGCACCATCTTCTAAACATTATGCTTGGCCAAAAGCAGCAGCAGTTAATGGTATTGGCACAGATAATTTAATTGATGTTTTTGTTGATGCTGATGCAAGATTAGATTTAGGAAGGTTGAATAAAACTTTAAATCAATGTTTAGAAAATCGCCATCCAATATTGTTAACTTTGGCGGTTTTGGGGAGTACGGAAGAAAGTGCAGTTGATCCCATAGATGGAATTTTAGAACTAAGAGAAACCTACAGGAAAAAGGGTTTAGAGTTTAATATTCACGTTGATGCTGCTTGGGGTGGTTATCAAATTTCTACTATTCGCCGTGATTATAATTTTGAAGAACAAAAATCACCTCTATTTATTGATGATTATAGTCAAGTGATGTTTAATGAACACACTATTAGGCAATTTAAACGTCTTCGAGATTGTGATTCTGCTACTATAGATCCTCACAAATCGGGGTATATTCAATATCCGGCTGGTGGTTCACTTTATCGCAATAGTTTATTAAAACATTTGACAACTTTTACTGGCACTTATATTGGTGGTTCTAAATCTATTCGTCCTTTAGAACCATCGGTAGGAATTTACGGTTTAGAAGGTTCAAAACCTGGAGCAGCAGCAGCTTCTGTTTTTCTTTCTCATCAAGTAATTCGTCCTTCTGTAAGTGGCTACGGTAAGATTATTAATCAAGCAATGTTTAATGCCAAACTGTTTTATTTGCGGTTACTTTTTATGTCCGCAGATACAGATAATTTTATCGTTGTTCCATTACCACGTTTACCCATTGATCGCAGTGATAATAATATTAATTTTAATGGTGAACATGAGCATTATATAGCCCATTTGCGTCAAAAATTACAGGGAAAAAATCAAGCCCAAATATTCGCAGATCCGGAATCTATGGCATTATTACGGGAAATTGGACCTGATCAAAATATTCTCAGTTACGCCTTTAATTTCAAACATTGCGATCATCGTCTGAATGATAATGCTGATTTATTTAATGAGTTGAATAATCAAATTTATGATCGTTTTCACATTCATTACTATCAAAGTGGTGAAGCAGAAAATATTCACAAATATCAATTCATGCTAACTAGAACTATTTTTAGATTAGCAGATTATGGTGAGACATTCATTAATAATTATGCCCAACGTTTAGGACTGGCAACAACTCCAGAGGAAATGTCAATTTTGCGATCAGCAGTTATGGATCCTTATTTAAGTGATTTACCTAATGGGGGATCATTTTTTGATGAAATTATGGAATTGATTCGCCAAAATGTCACTGAAATTATTGAACAAAATTTTCGTTAATTAATTCCGCTGTTTCAATCCTCTCCCTTGAAGGGAGAGGCAATTTTTACAGGTCAAAAGTCAAAAGGTAAATGATTCATTGTTATAGCCGTAGACAGAGTAATTAGGACATCAATTGATCATGAAAGTCTGACTACAATAGGGTTTTACTCCTAACTCAAGAGGGCAACCACAGGGAGTTGCCCCTACGACTGACTCCTAACTCCTGCTGTCATTGCTCATTATTGAGGACTAACCTTGTCTATCACCTTGATTTTACCGTCATCTCCTACGGTCCAAACATCATAGACACCAACTACATCACCGTTAGCATCAACATCTACATTACCGCTTGCGCCTTGGTAGTTGATTTTTTGCCCTTCTTTCAGTAGCTTCAGTCCTTCACAGACATCACTAACTTCTGTTCCTTCACCAGCAGCAACTTCTCGAAGTTTACCAGCAATACCTACACCTGTATTTTCTTTAGCTGCTTGGGCTGATAATACCAACAAAGCCGCTGCATCCCAAGCTTGAGGTGCATATTCTCCTGGTGAACTGCCTTTTTTCTCTTGCCACAATTTCTTAAATGCTTCTAATGCTTTACCATCAGAACCAGGAACAGTACCAATAGCCCCAGTTAACAGATATTTGCCATCAGGACCTTTACCCACTTGTTCCGGGAAAGTATCTGATTTTACTCCGTCAGTGAGCATGATCTGTACTCCTTTAGCTACACCTTGCTGGTAAGCAGCTTTGAGGAATAAACTACCTGTTTCGGCATACATGACTGCTAATACCGCATCTGGTTTACCTGCAAAAGCAGCAGCAGCTTCAGTATCAAAGGTTTGGGCTTTGGGATCGTAACGAACTGGTTTATCTTTATTAACTACTGTTCCACCTAATTTTTCAAAAGTTTCTACAAATGCTTTTTCAAAACCTACACCATAGTCGTTGTTGATGACGACGGTAGAAACTCGTTGAAAACCTTTTTTCTTCGCAAGTTGGGCTAAAGCTAATGCTTGGTAAGTATCTGGGGGAGCAGTCCGCGCCCAATATCCTTGAAAGTCACCTTTTTGCGCTTTTTCGGTAAATACGGGACTGGTGCTACCAGGGGAAATTAACATGACTTTGTTAGGGGTAGCAACGGAAATGGCAGCGGTAGAAACACTACTAGCAAATGAACCCACGACACCAGCAACTTTATCTACTGTGGCTAGTTTGGTCATACCTGCTGCACCAGCTTTAGGATCAGTTTGATCGTCTACTTCTACTAAGGTGACTGGTTCACCGTTAACACCACCACAAGCGTTGACGGTTTCTACCAGTAGGGGAACTGAAGCAACCATTTGTTGACCGATGGAAGCTAGGTCTCCGGTTGTGGGTAATAAAGTACCGATTTTTAACCCTTTACCTGTGTTAGTTGCGCTGGTATTGTTGTTATTTGCTGGGTTTGTAGTGGTGGTATTTTCACAGGCGGACATCAATAGGCCGCTAAATATGGTAACTAAACTCAGAAACAGGGAAACACTGAATTTTGGCATATTTTCCTTTCACTCCTCTATGTTGAGGAGCTTGAATATCAATATATTAAACTAACTCGTCAGTTTAGCTGGAAATGACTCAAGCTCCAAGAGGTAAATAATAACATCAAGCTTTGAATATGTTAGAATTTATAGTCAATATAAAAAAATACCCGGCTGTTTCTTAAAACCCAGGTAGTTTTGATGATTATTGATTTTAAACGGAGAGGGAGGGATTCGAACCCTCGGATGGACCTTACGATTCCATCAACAGATTAGCAATCTGCCGCTTTCGACCACTCAGCCACCTCTCCAGAGGTAACACTATACTATATTAGCAGTGGTTTTTTGGTTCGTCAAGAGATATTTTGTGATTTGTTAGGGGACTGGGGACTGGGGACTGGGGACTGGTGATTCTATTTTGGATTTTGGATTTTGGATTTTGGATTGTATTTCATGAATCAAATCTAAAATCTAAAATCTAAAATTCTCCTACCTCCTGCCCCCTGCCTCCTTCTATAACACTTGCGATCGCATCCAAGCAACTGGTAAGGTACGTAATTTTTGCCACTGAGGAACATAAGCACGTTGACTGAAAACTTCATAATCATTGCGCTCAATTACATCTAAAATCTGTCCATAGAGCATAGATGCTGCCCACACTGGCCAACGGGCATCCGGGTCAAGATAAGTAATTCCCTTATCGGCTTTAGTATAAAATTCCCTAGCTCGTTCAATTTGAAAACGCATTAGGGAACGCCAACGTTCGTCTAATACACCTTGGAAAAGTTCTTCTTCGCTATAGTTGAATTTAGCCAAGTCTTCTAGGGGAAGATAAATTCTACCCCGACGTGCATCTTCGCCCACATCACGAAGAATATTAGTTAGTTGGTTGGCGATACCCAGGGCGATCGCTTCATCTATGGGTAAATAAGGTTTTTGATTCCGATGCCAAGGGGCTGTGTAGATGCTGGTATCTACACCCATAATTGTGGTGGACATTAAACCCACTGTTCCAGCAACGCGGTAGCAATAGAGATACAAATCCTCAAAGGTTTCATAGCGACTGCGGTATAAATCCATGCGCTGACCTGCAATCATATCCCGAAAAGGTTGAATATCCAAAGGGAAATGTTGCAGGGTATCTACTAAAGCGACATCGTAATTATCTAATGGGTGTCCAGCAAAAATTGAGTCCAGTTGCTTTTCCCATTGTTCTAAAGTTTCTGGGGTGGTTCTGGCAGCAGCAGGACCATCTACTAATTCATCTGTACGGCGACACCAAGCGTATATTGCCCAAACAGATTGACGCTTTGCCGGACTCATCAGCAATGTACCCAGGTAAAAGGTTTTGGCGTACTTGGCTGTGAGTTCTTGGCAAAGTTTGTAGGACTCGTCTACAGAGACCAGCGTTTTCATGCGCGGGGGGGATTCAGGCAGTTGCAGCATTCGTTGCGGGCGGTCGAGTTAGCGTTTGCAGGTTGGAAGTATTGGCTACCGATGGCGCTTGAGAGATCGCCTGTGCTGTTAGCTTACCAGAAAGCACTGCACCTTCCATACTGCCTAGATAGCGTTGCATGGTATAACTTCCGCTTAAAAAGAAGTTGGCTATAGGGGTTTTTTGGTCTGGGCGGTACTGTTGACGACCAGGGGTAGCTGTGTAAACTGAACGGGGCGTTTTGACGACATGAGACTTCAGCAGTTTTGCTGGGTTGTCTCCTGTAAAGTGGTCAGGAAAGAGTTTTTCCAACTCGGCCATAGTAGCGGAGATGATTTCCTCATCAGATTTGCTAATCCAGTCTTTGGCAGGTGCGAGAACTAATTCCAGCATTGAACGATCCGGGTTAGCATATTCCCGACAGGTGTTACTCATATCAGCATAAACGCTGAGGAGGGGCGATCGCGAAAATAATAGATGATCAATATCTGTTAATTTCCGATCAAACCACAGATGCAGGTTAATTACTGGTACACCTTCTAAACCGTCTAATTTCTGGAAAAATTCCATTTTTTTCCAAGGTTCTGGCAACATAACTTTTAATGGGTCAACTGACATAGCTGAAACGTAAAAGTCTGCTGTCACTTCTTCATCTGGTTTTCCATCTAAACCCCGCAGTAGGAAACCTTTGACTGTACCATCAGAGTTCAGCAAAATCTCTTTTAAGGGAGCATTGAGTCTAACTTCTCCACCCCGTTCGGTAATGTAATCTACTATGGGTTGGCAAAGTCTTTCTGTGGGTGAACCATCTAAAAAGGCAATTTTTGATCCGTACCGTTCTTGTAAAAACCGATTGAGGGCGGTTAATAAAATTGTAGAGGAAACTTCTTCAGGGTTGATAAAAGTTAAGGCTTTGGAAGCAGCAATAAATACATCACTGGCGACTCTTTCACCTATACCTTGTCTTTTTAACCATTCAGCGAAGCTGTATTTGTCCATGTCCTCTACATACTGTTGACCCCGCACGATCGCAGGAAACAAACCAATGGCAAAACGGATCTTTTGTTCCCAGGTCAACATATCATTGTTTCGCATAATGGAAGCAATGATGTTAAATGGTGAGGGAATGTCAGGAACATCAAAACGGGAGAGAGTTCCTGGTTTATCTGGTTGGTTAAAAATCAGGGTATGCTGTTTCCACTGGAGTCGGTCTTCAATACCTAACTCTTTGAGTAGTTGCAGCATATTGGGATATGCCCCAAAGAAGGCGTGTAAACCGGTTTCGTACCAGTCGCCATCTGAGTCTTTCCACGCTGCTACTAAACCACCGAGTACATCCCTCCGTTCTAAAACAATGGGAGTGTAACCCTCATCTACTAGATATTTAGCGCAGGAAAGTCCTGCTAAACCAGCGCCGGCAATAGCTACTCGCATTTAAACCTACTGTTTTCAATATTTCTTAATAGTTTTGTCGTTTTCATTATACTTTGCATTCTGTTACATTTGGCATGGCTTTGAGAAATAAGGGAACAGGGAACAGGGAACAGGGAACAGGCAAGAGGCAAGAGTTGAAAAATTAATTCTTTATCCTGACTCCTGACTCCTGACTCCTGACTCCTGACTCCTGACTCCTGACTCCTGCCTTCTGCCTCCTGCCTCCTGACTCCTGACTCCTGAATATGAAAGATTTACAAAAATTCGGTAATCATTTAATTTTCGGTGTTTCTGGTACAACTCTTAGTGATGATGATAAGCGGGCGTTGAATGAGTTAAAACCCGTGGGGGTGATTTTTTTCACTAAAAACTTTCTTGATGGTGTTCCTTATCCAGTTTGGTTAAAAGGCTTTGAAAATTTACTTAAACAAATTAGAGAATATACTGAACGAGAAACGCTGTTAGCCAGTATAGATCATGAAGGTGGAAGGGTTGTCAGAACTCCATTTCCTATTACTCGCTTTCCTTGTGCTTATTTGGTGAAGTCGCAAGCTTATGAAGTAGCAAAAGCCACAGCGTTAGAATTAAAATCACTGGGAATTAATCTTTCTTTTTCCCCTGTCGCTGATATTTTTTCTAACCCCCAAAACCCTATTATTGGACCCCGTGCTTTTGGTATCACTCCCAAAACTGCTAGTCAGAGTGCGCGGGAATATTACCGGGGACTCAGGGAAGAGGGTATTCTTGGTTGTGCTAAACACTTTCCTGGACACGGAGACACTAGCACAGATTCCCATTTAGAGTTGCCAATATTAAATTTAAGTTTAGAAGATTTACGAAACCGAGAATTAATTCCTTTTCAAACATTAATTCAGGCACAAATCCCGCTAATTATGACAGCGCATATTTTGTTCCCGCAAATTGATCCAGAAGTTCCAGCGACATTATCTACAACCATTTTAAATCACATTTTACGCCAAGAATTAAATTTTCAAGGTGTGATTGTTTCCGATGATTTAGATATGAAAGCTGTTGCGGATATGTTCATGCGTCCGGGAACAGTTGCCCGAGCTTTTAATGCTGGCTGTGATTTATTTATAGTATCACGAAATATCAATTCTTCATCTTTGGAAAGAACTTATAAAATAGCCGAAGATTTTGCTAATTGTTTGAGTAATGGTAGTTTAAATGAAGAGATTGTAGAAAGTGCGAGAGAGAGAGTAGAAAGTTTATTAAAAATAACCCCTCAATATCCAGTTTATCAACTGGAAAAAGAGGTTTTAGTTAATCATGCAGAGTTAGCGATTACTTGTTGTTTAGAGTAGACAGACCCCCGATTTTCTAAGGAGTCGGGGATTTGCATATTCAAGGGAATTGGATTAAAAGCGTGCCACATTTATTTTTTATTTCCTAGTCTTCCCAGCCTTGGTATTGAGCTAACATTGCTTCTTTATCTGTGATGTTACCAATTTCTGGGGGACTTAAATAAGCAATACCTAAAGCTTGTAGATATCTGCTGTAATTGAACTTAGTTTTATCCTCTTTACCACCTTGTTCACTTTGTCCACCGTTAATATTAGCAGCAGTTTCAGGGCTGAGATCAGCAAATAATTCATTTTTGATGTTTAACATCAGTTTTTCTCCAAAATTCACCTGGGAAATAAGGTTAGTTGAAAAATAATTTTTGTTATTCAACTAATCGCTTGATTTCTATAGTAAATTTAATAATTTTTAATTACCTCCGAATTAGATAATTTAATTTAGGTACTAATTTTAATATTGTCCAACTGCTGCGAGTTATTGAGATTAATATAAAAAATCTCTGACATATATAACGTAAAGTTTACGTTTTCAGTAAATAAGATTTGGCTGATTTCTCAATAAGCGAGTTATTGAGAAATTAGTGAAAAATATTAGCTGTTAAATGCTGTAAGCATTGTGTGGTAATGCTTCCAATATTTGCATTTACTAATATCAATTTTTCTATCTCAGTAATATTTGGATGCAAGCTGGTTATGGATTAAGCCTTAGATGAGAAAATGTAATATTTATTAATATACAGCACTTTCCGGTGTAATGAGGTACACTTTGGGGGGCAGATGGCCACCCCACAAGAGTTTCATGATGATAATTTGTACCTCATAATAACGAAATCTGCTGTAAAAGGATGTTTTAAAAGTCCCTCTTAGAGTGATTTTAATCAAATGCTACCAAAGGATAAATTTGCGTTTGAAAAAAGAACATTAAATTTAGCTATATCATTTTGTTTTGTCGGTGATGTGGGTTATGATACCGATGATATGTACAATCGTGAATATAAATTTGAAGATGGTAAAAAAAATCTATGGTTTTGACTTTAACCCATGATCATAATTAATTCAATACTTTTCGGTTAAGGTTTTTTACGCTATGCCCAAACGCCTCTTAGTGGTTGAATCACCCGGTAAAGTCAAAAAACTGAGTCAAATTCTCGGTACAGATTGGATAGTTCGCGCTAGTTGTGGACATATCCGCGAACTCAGTAACGAGGGTGAAGATTCGCTAGGATTTACAATGGAAGGTAACAGTGTCCGCTGCCATTATATCCCCCGTGACCAACGCGCTAAAGAAACCATTCAACAACTCAAAGCTGCTGTTAAACAAGTTGATGAAGTCATTTTAGCAACAGACCCAGACCGAGAAGGAGAAACCATTGCTTGGCATCTTAAAGAAACTTTAGGATTAAGAGAACCCAAGCGAGTAGTTTATACTGAGATTACACCATCGGCGGTTAAAAGTGCGATCGCTCATCCTAGAAAACTTGATTCTAACTTAATCGGTGCGGGATTATGTCGAGATTGTCTCGATAAGCTAGTAGGATACAAAGGTAGTCCCCTAGTTTGGGCATTAAATAACGGTGCAAAAAGCGTCGGTAGAGTCCAAAGCGCGACATTACACCTCATTTGTCAGCGCGAAAGAGAAATACAAGTATTTGTCCCCCAAGATTATTGGAGTGTGTGGGTAGATTATCAAGAAGGATTTCGCGTTTTTTACAAAGGTACAGCTAACACTCCCACAGAAACACCAGAAACGGAAACGGAAACCCACGATGATGCAGCTAGTAATAACCCAGAAAAACCAGAATCTAAGCGGGTTTTATCAGAAGCAGAAGCAGATAGATTAGTTGCAGAAGCTAAACAACATCCCCATAAAGTCATCCAAGTTGAAGGTAAACTCACCCATCGTCAACCGCCTCCACCTTTTACCACTTCCACCCTACAACAAGCAGCCGGTTCTAAACTGAAATTTGCCCCGGAAAAAACTATGCAGGTGGCACAGAAGCTATATGAGGCGGGTTTAATTACCTATATGCGAACAGATTCAGTGATGTTGAGTCCTGAATTTTGTGCCAGTGCGCGTAAGTGGTTGGAAGAACATGATCCGCAAAACGTACCACAACAAGTAACAAAACATCGTAGTAGCAAAACAGCACAAGAAGCACACGAAGCAATTCGTCCTACAGATGTATTTCGTCCTTCGGTGCAGTTGCGGGCAGAATTACCTGAAGATGAGTTTAACTTGTATGTGATGATTTGGAAACGGGCGATCGCCTCCCAATGTCGTCCTGCACAGGTGAGAAAAACTCTAATAATTACTCAATCAGGTAATATTTTATGGCAAGCTAGGGGACAGGTTGTAGAATTTTATGGTTATGCGAAATATTGGCCTAATTTGGGTAAAGATGCCGTTTTACCAATTGTACAACAGGGGCAAAAATTAACTTTAGAAAATGCCGGACATGAAAAGAAACAAACCCAACCACCACCAAGATATAGTGAACCAAAACTGGTACAATTAATGGAAAGAAAAGGTATTGGTCGTCCTAGTACCTACGCGCCTACAGTGGCTACATTAAAGAAACGTAATTATATTGAATTAATAAAAGATCATCTTCATCCTACAAGTTTAGGGTTAGAAGTTGATGATTTTTTACAAAAGGCATTACCAGATTTATTAGAAGCAGAATTTACCGCCAAGATGGAAGCCGAATTAGATAAAATTGCTGAAGGTAAAAATTCCTGGCAATCTTATTTAACTACTTGGAATGAAAGTTATTTTGTCCCTGCGCTGTCTCAAGCTAAAACTGTGGTTATTAATTCAGGAAATATAGGTAATAATCATGGTAAAGTTGAGCGTAAATATGACAGTTCAAAAACTAAATGTCCTGAATGTAGTAACTTTTTAGCGAAAATTCCTAGTAGTAAGGTGAAGAAGAAATACTTTCTTAAATGTGTGAGTGGGTGTGAAAATATTGTTTTGTTTTGGAGTGATTTTCATAAACGTTGGGAAGCACCGAAAACTAAAACATCAGCAGATGAAAAGACTAATAAACCGGAAACTAAACTCACATCTTATCCTTGTCCGGTATGTAAGAAACCGTTGGAGGAGTATAGTTATATTAAAGATGGGGAGAATAAAACTATGTTACGGTGTTCTGGTCAAGATTCTTGGAAGGATAAAAAACATAAGGATGCGGCTTATTTTCATACTGCAAAAGGGTGGTGGAGTCCTAAGTTTGGCAATTTGATCATATAATTGTCACAAATTAGGATGTATAGGACTTGAGGATTTTCAGGATGTTGTTTATTAGTTGTAGTTAAAACTTTTTAAAATAGTTTCTAATTTAATAGATGTTATAGTAAGTAGGGCTTGCTGATAGCGTAGCGTGGCGTTAGCCATATAAATCTGAAAACTTTACAGGTACAGGGTTTTAGCTAGGGAACAGGGAACAGGAAAGAAGGCTTTCAGTATGTACTGAGTTCTGTTCAAAAATCAAATAGGAGTCCTATATCCTACCTTCCGCACCCCCCGGTGTCACAATCGGTTTTTTCGTAATTTCATTACGACCAAATGTTGTATTTTGTACCAAAGATAATGAATATTGGTAGGCGATCGCCAATTCTAAATCTCCAAATGACCAATTTTCGTTGTGTGACAGTTGAGGGTGCGGAATGTGGGCTATATATATGTTTTTAAATACTGATTTTGCATGAAAGCAGTGGGTGATCTGAGATTCGAACTCAGAACCAGCGGATTAAGAGTCCGATGCTCTGCCGTTGAGCTAATCACCCATCAATAAAAGTTATAATAGCAGACTTTTGAGGCTGGCGCTAGTGGGGCAGTTAAAAAACTGGATGCAGGGGAAATTTAACAGTGAAGGTGATTTGCTGATTTAACCCTGCTAGTAACCAGACTTATGTAGATTTTCCCTCAGATTTCCCTCAAGTTAACTGTGGAGTGAGGGAAAAATGAGGGAAGACTCAAACCAAGATACAGTAAGCAATTTATTGCTACATTAGATGAAGCTGCTTCTGATTAGTTATTAGTCATTAGTTAATTCTACCCAATCACCAATCACCGAAACAACCTGTAAGCACTGATTCCTGTAAGGATACCGACTACCAACCAGGTAATAGCTAAACCGACAACTTCACCTAAAAATAACTGTGTCCAATGACGTAAAAATATACCTATAACCGAACCAATACTGAGAGCTACTGCCCAACTTGCGCAACTGAGGAACATCCAACACCATCCCCAAGGGAGTGATGAGGGAATAGCTAACCACCATTGTGCCAGTCCAATTACTATACCACCAATACCCCCGGAAATAATTCCAAAGAAGATGCGGAAATAAAACAACTCTGTTGATAGTACAAACCAACCCACAGCACCAACACCGATGGTAGTGATGAGTACCCAACCTAAGACTGTGGAGATCATCCAGCTTAAAGGTAAAATTTTTTGTCTGAGGAGATAAGATTGGGGAAGGGCGATCGCAAATCCACCAATAGCAACATCTAACACTCTGACATCAGACTTGTCACCAATTTCAATCAAAAATAAACTGAAGATAAAACTACCTAAAGTAGTCAAACTCCACATCAAAGTAAAAGTATACAATTTACTAAATTTATTTTTGATAGCGGCTAATTCCATTTTATTTTTGGGAAATTATACTTTATTTAACACAACTGACACAAAACAGAATAAAAGTAGGGGTAATTCATGAATTACCTCTAAGCAAGAATAGGGTTTTTAGTCCAATCTGACGTAAGTTCTATTTAAATTTAACGGTTTAACAGCCTTATTGGCAAACATCTCTAAAAAAGCCTTACGTCGTTTTTGTGGTGATTCAGGAGAGATGTAACCCCACAAACTTTCCCAATAGAAAAAAGAAAAGCCAAAAAATTTATGATCTCGCACAATTTGTACCTGTTCTTTAATACTTTTAATATCTACAGGACTAAGTAAAGTTCCTGTAGAAATGCCAATGCTCACAGGAATCTTCTTCATTGCTAATTTTACCGCAGGTTTTTCAATTTCGGCAATAAAAGATTTTTTATCATCTCGATATACTTGCAAAATCAACTCATCTATCCAACCTTTATTTACCCAATTTTCCCAATCTTGTAAATAGTATTTATAGGCAAAATACTGAGAATTGGGAGAAAGTGATATTTTCACTTGTGGCTTAATTTTTTTGACTGCTTGATTGATTCTGCCCATAAAATTAGTAATTTTATCTGCCCGCCACCGCATCCATTTTGCATCATAAGGATCAGTTGGTGGAGTCTTTCCTAAATGTTCTTTTTGGTAGAGTTTAACTGTAAATGAATCATAGCCAAATTCTACAGGCATTCCAAAGTGATCATCAACTTGAATGCCATCAACATCGTAATTTTTCACAACTTCTAAAATTAAACCTAATATAAATTCTTGCACTTGGGGATGGAGAGGATTTAACCATACCTGCCGATTAAAAATACCATTCTGGTTAATTTCTTCTGGCAGATTTTCATGAACAGAATTTATGCCTTTTTGCCCACTGGTTAACCATTCTGGACGTGCTTTTGCTAAGGCAGAATTAGGGGGAGTCATAAACCCATATTCAAACCAAGGAATCACGCTTAAATCTTTATTTTTAGCCAATTTTATCAACTTTGCTAAAACATCGTTGCCGCGGTTCATTAAATTCAAAAATGGTTCAGTATTTTCGCCAGTAATACCTTGGGCAATTTTACTTTTATAGAAAGTATAACCTCTGTTCCATACTACTGGATAAATAGTATTAAAATTCAGTGCTGCTAATTGGTTTATAGCTCTTTCCATACCCCAAGGTACAAAAAGCACACCACTAGCAACATTAGTCAACCAAACACCGCGAACTTCTGTAGTTAAAAAACTTGTTTTTTGAGAAATAACAGAAGTTGAAGAAATCGGAAATATGGTTAAGCTGAATATAAAACCCAAACAAATTAAGAAGGAAAAACAACGATGTATTACCCTATTCATCTGCTAAATAAACTTAGGTTACTCATCAGAAGTGTTGAATGTTAAGATTTTCAGGATTTTGTCCAAGTTATGCATTGGTATTAGTGATACCAAATTTGAGCAATTAATCTAATGGTAGGCTTTTTCTCCCATTATATAAATGACTTTTTACTACTACTATCCCCTTATCTGTTTTACCAATTTCTCCAATAGACATCTCCGGAGATTAAATAAGCATAACCTGAAACCCTTGGTAGGGACAATTCATGAATTGTCCCTACATCTTTTTCGGAGAAGTCCAATATATTGTCTTCCCACGCCTTCGGTAAAGTTACCACTTTTCTCCTGAATTATCAATTATCAAGCTAAATCCGATACAAAAAAGCTAACTAATGCTAACAAGAGCCAGCTTTTTCTTCCTGCTTCACCCTAGAAGTGTCGGCACTATCTAGTCCACAGGCTAACACGGTCAATCTGACCGCTTCTTGTTGTAAATTCATCGCAGCGTTTAAATCTCTGTCACTCTCAAAGCCACAACTATCACATTTAAACACTCTTTGAGACAATGATAGTGATGGTTTTTTCGCACCACATTTAGAGCAGGTTTTACTACTG